>JACONC010000015.1 GCA_014323925.1 Chromatiales bacterium
TTCCCATAATAGCCTCCAGTTTGTTTGAAAAATTGGCTATTTTATACAAACCTTTGATGCGGTAGCCAATGTGTAGATATTGCATGTTGGCTACCTATGCTTAGGAGAGGTTTTTTTGCTTCTAGGAATGCCCTTTTGGGCAGGAATATCCGGTTCTACTGAGTCCCATATGTTTCTGGCATCGTACATTTGACCCTGCGCACAGCCAAAATAATTTTGTATATGGTTCTAAAATAGATTAGAATTGTCTCTTTTATTTTTGATAGGACTATAAATGGTAATTGTCAGACTTGCTAGGGGTGGTGCAAAGAAACACCCTTTTTATCATATCGTTGTAACCGATACTAGGCGGTCTCGCGATAGTGGCTATATAGAAAAGCTGGGTTATTTCAATCCTTTTGCCACCGAAAAAGAGGTGCCGGTTGTATTAAACCTAGAGAGGTTTAATTATTGGATTTCCAAAGGCGCTCAATCCTCGCAACGAGTCTCATCTATTATTGCTAAATCGGACAAAGCGCAGTTCATTAATAAAGCAAAGACGAAGCCTGACGCGCAAACTAAAAAAACTACTACTGAGTCAATACAAGAATCTTCTTCCACTGAGACTACGGAGCAGATGGTGGCTGACGCAGCAACCGCAACGGCAGCCGAAGAGCAAGAAGAAGTCCAAGCGAGTGCATCACAGCCGGAACTAGAACTGCAAGACAGCAGTCAACGCAAACAAGAAAAACAGCAAACAACTTTAGCGGCAGAGGAAGCAGAATCGGAAGACAAAGTGCCACCTGCAGAAGCAATCGAGACCAATAAGAAAAGCAACGATAAATAAGTCTGCACCATTTAGTTATCACGTTTAGTTATCACTGGTGTATCACACGCATTAGTCGCATAGCCTAAAACTTCTCGCAAGAGAGGCATACCATGAGAATAGATACGGTTTCAATTTTCCCAGAGATGTTTGCCACTATGCAAACTGGTGTGGTCGGACGAGCCATACAAAACAATATCCTGCAGTTGCAAAACTGGAACCCTAGGGATTATAGCGAAGATGCACACGCAAGGGTTGATGATCGTCCTTACGGTGGCGGACCTGGCATGCTGATGATGGCACAACCGCTGCGGGCAGCTTTACGAGAGGTGAAAGCAAAGCAACAAGGTTCGTATAAAACCATCTATATGAGTCCTCAGGGTCATCGCCTGAACCAACAAACCATCAACCGTCTGGCACAATACGACGGTTTGGTATTACTCGCCGGCCGCTATGAGGGTGTTGATGAACGGCTCATAGAATTAGAGATAGACGAAGAATGGTCGATCGGCGACTATGTAATCAGCGGTGGTGAATTGGCGACGATGATACTCATTGATGCCGTTGCCCGCCAATGCGAGGGTGTGTTGGGAGAACAAGAATCGGCTAAACAAGATTCGTTTATGCGCGGACTTTTGGATTGTCCGCATTATACCCGCCCTGCGAACTTTGAGGGTTTGTCAGTACCCGATGTGTTATTGAGCGGCAATCACCAACAAATACGATATTGGCGTCTGCAACAATCACTCATTAGGACTTTTGAAAGGCGGCCAGATTTATTTGAACAGTATGTATTAAATGACGAAGAACAATATATAATAAGCGACTACTTGAAAAATAAAGCCATCCATCAAAGAAGGAAATAAGCTAAATGAACAATATCATAGAATCTCTAGAAGCCGAGCAGACTGATAAAGAATTACCTGATTTTCAAGCCGGCGATACGGTGGTCGTGCAAGTTGAAGTCAAAGAGGGCGAGCGTAAAAGGTTACAGGCTTTTGAAGGTGTTGTAATAGCCAAATACAATCGTGGTTTCAATTCTTCGTTTACAGTTAGAAAAAACTCGCACGGCGAAGGCGTAGAAAGAGTATTCCAGACTTACAGCCCGCTAGTCGACAGTGTGAAAGTCAAACGACGCGGCAAAGTACGAAGAGCCAAGCTATATTACCTGCGCAAATTAAGCGGTAAAGCTGCACGCCTCAAAGAAAAAATTTAAGCAGCGTTTGTGGCGGGTGTCGTATAGTGGTATTACTCCAGCTTCCCAAGCTGGTAAGGAGGGTTCGATTCCCTTCACCCGCTCCATAGCAAGAGTCCAGCGACTAGCGTAAATGAATATTTCGACACACCAAACCAAGCGCGTGGTCTCTGGCATGCGCCCGACCGGAGCGTTGCATCTAGGTCATTATCACGGCGTCATTAAAAACTGGCTGGAATTGCAGCTAACCCACGATTGCTTCTTTTTTGTTGCCGACTGGCATGCACTCACGACACATTACGAAGAGACCGAAGAGATCGAGCAGCATACCCTGCAAATGGTCATCGATTGGCTGGCTTGTGGCATCAGCCCCAGTAATGCACAACTATTTATACAGTCGCAAGTTCCCGAACACGCCCAGCTACAGTTGTTGCTTTCGATGATTACTCCGTTGTCGTGGCTTGAACGAGTGCCGAGCTATAAAGACCAACAAACCAAATTAACCGATAAAGACCTGATGACGCATGGTTTTCTAGGCTACCCGGTATTGCAGGCTGCAGATATTTTAATGTACAAAGCAAATTATGTGCCAGTCGGAGAAGACCAAGTCGCGCATATAGAACTCACCCGTGAGATTGCTCGCCGCTTCAACCATATTTATGGCAAAGAAAATGACTTTAAGGAAAAAGTGGAGAATGCGATTCGGCACTTGGGGGCAAAAAATGGCGAAATTTATCTAAAACTACGCCGCAAACACCAAGAAAAAGGAGATGAAGAAGCGCGCGATACCGCTGTTGCGTTGGTCGATTCACAACAAAATATCTCTTACGGGGATCGCCAACGGTTATACGGTTATTTAGACGGCCACACAAAGCTGATATTACCTGAACCGCAGGCACTGCTCACTAAAGCGACTAAAATCCCCGGCACGGATGGCCAAAAAATGTCTAAATCTTACGGTAATACCATTGCATTAAGAGAACCGCCCGAAGCGATTGAGAAAAAGTTGCGTACTATGCCGACCGACCCGGCAAGAAAGCGACGCGAGGATCCCGGCGATCCTAAAAAGTGCCCAGTGTGGAAGTGGCACGAAATATATTCCGATTCCGATACGCGTCAGTGGGTGCAGAAAGGTTGTCGTAGCGCCGGCATCGGTTGTCTAGAGTGCAAAAAACCATTGATTGAATCGGTGCAAGCGGAAGCTGAACCTATACGCCTGCGATGTAAAGAGTACGAAAACGACAAAGCAACCGTCAAGAAAATAATTACTGAGGCAAACGAGGCGGTTCGCGATATTGCAAATGATACTTTAGAAGAAGTAAAGCTGGCGATTAAACTAATATACCGCTAAACATGAACGACAACCGACAATCGCCTCCTACACTTGCGCTAGCCACTGAGCAACCGACTACTGAATTACCGCAAGATTTATATATTCCACCCAACGCTTTACGGGTGTTTTTAGAAACCTTTGAGGGACCTCTGGATTTATTACTCTATTTAATTAGACAACAAAACCTTGATATCCTGAGCCTGCCGATTGCCAAAATTACTGATCAATATATTCACTATATAGATATGATGCAAGAGTTGCAAATAGAACTTGCCGCCGAGTATTTATTGATGGTGGCAATACTTGCAGAGATTAAATCACGAATGTTGTTACCGCGTCACGAGCAAGATGACGAAGCAGAAGAGGATGACCCGCGTGCCGAGCTAGTGCGTCGTTTGATAGAATACGAACGCATCAAGAATGTTGCTGAGAGACTTGATGCGATACCGCGCACAGACCGTGACATCTACACTTTTGAAAGTGCTTACGAAGGCCTGCATATAGTCAAACCTCTGCCGCAAGTACAGTTGGAAAATTTAGCAACCGCATACCGTGGCGCACTCGCACGCGTTGCACTATACCAGCAGCATAAAATCAACCGAGAACCTTTATTGATTGGTGACCGTATCAACCATGTGCTCAAGCTCTTGGATTCCTCGCATCAGATAGAATTTAGCCATTGCTTTAGAGCTGAAGAAGGAGAAGCCGGTGTGGTCGTTGCATTCTTGGCACTGCTGGAATTGCTTAGAGCTGGTATGATAACGGTAGCGCAGAGCAGTTTTTGGTCGCCGATTTATCTACGAAGACGCTAATGTTACTCACGCAAAAAAAACAGTTAAAGCCGGTGTTGGAAGCGTTATTGATGGCTGCCAACCACCCTATCAATGTTAAGGAGATGCGCAAATTGCTGAGCGAAAACGGTAAAACACCGGATACGCAACTGCTAAAGGAAGCATTGACTGAGCTCATTGACGAATGTGCCGAACGCGGTATAGAGCTCGTCGAAGTGGCTTCGGGTTATCGCTATCAAACCCGTGCCGACTACGCACCCTGGTTACTAAAGCTATGGGAAAGTAAACCGCCGCGCTATTCCAAAGCGTGTCTTGAAACCTTAGCACTGATTGCATATCGACAACCGATCACCCGGTCAGACATGGAACAAGTACGCGGTATTTCAGTTGCTACCAGCACGATGCGTATTCTGGAAGAGCGTGGTTGGATACAAATAGCCGGACACAAAGAAGTGCCGGGTAGACCGGCGCTTTACACTACCACAGACAAATTTTTAGATGACTTTAATATCCGCTCACTCGACGAGTTGCCGAAAATCGAAAGTAGCGAAGAAGTCACACTAAAGAACCCTCAGCTTATGCTATCAACCACCGACAATGAAACACAGTCGGCTAGCAAAAAAAATGCACAACCTAACGACGATGCAGACCTCTCAAATGCCGAAAAGGAGTAAATAGAAAGAGCATTGCAACAACCGACTCAAAAAAGATTACAAAAATTACTAGCCGATGCAGGTATCGGTTCACGGCGACGGATAGAAAATCTCATCGCCAATAAACAAATCAAAATAAACGGCAAAGTTGCCGAATTGGGTAGCAAGGCGAGCAGCAAAGACCGTATCTCGATTGCCGATATCGACATTCAACTTCCCAAGCAACCAAACCATAAAGCACTCTTCTATCATAAGCCTCTGGGTACTATAGTCAGCCGTAGCGATCCTCAATCGCGCCCAACCGTGTTTGACAATCTGCCGCAACTGCAAAATAGCCGCTGGATCTCAGTAGGCAGACTTGATATCAATACTTCAGGTTTGCTTTTATTCTGTAGCGACGGGCAACTTGCACATCGTTTGATGCATCCAGCAACCGAAATAGAGCGTACTTATTTAGTCCGCATCCGCGGAACCGTATCGGCGACTACCATAGAACATCTGTTAAACGGGGTCAGGCTAGACGACGGCGAGGCTTGTTTTAAGCAGCTGTCTAGACACAACAATAGACGAGGATGGTACAAAGTAGTCGTGGCTGAGGGCCGTAATCGTTTGATTAGACGACTGTGGGCTAGCCAGGGATTGTTAGTTGATAAATTGATTCGTGTAGGCTTCGGTAGATTTGAACTCACCGACAATTTGGCTCGCGGCGCATATAGAATAGCGACAAAAAGTGAATTGGATTGCCTTTATAAAATGGCCGGTTTATCTTTGTCTTAGTATAATTATGTATTATCATAAAACCTATGATGGCTAGTTATGTACGCAACAACAAATTTGTGAATGAGCGATAGACCTAAATTATCAGGTGCCGAAATTATTATACGCACACTAGCAGATCTCGGTGTGGATACTATTTTCGGCTATAGCGGCGGAGCTATTTTGCCGACTTATGATGCGATATTTCTATATAACGAAGTACACCGTAAAGTTGGCGGCAAGGATCCCATTAATTTAATCGTACCCGCCAACGAACAAGGTGCCGGCTTCATGGCAGCTGGTTATGCGCGAGCCAGCGGACGACCAGGCGTTGCACTGGCAACCTCTGGGCCTGGTGCAACGAACAGCGTGACACCAGTAAGAGATTCTCTTGCCGACTCGGTGCCGATGATACTTATCTGCGGACAAGTACCCACTGCAGCAATGGGCACCGACGCTTTTCAGGAAGCACCCATCGTCAACATCATGTCGTCGTGTGCTAAGCATGTATTGTTGGTAACCGACCCTGAAAAACTGGAAGCAACTATCCGCGCGGCGTTTGAGATTGCCGTCAGTGGTCGCCCCGGGCCGGTGGTGATTGATATTCCTAAAGATATACAGAACTGGCAAGGCTACTACGACGGTCACGCAAAATTAGACTTACTCGGCTATCAAGCTAGAATAGACAAGGTCGTACAAAATCGTATACAGCCGAAACACGCCGAGGAGTTTTTTAGCTATCTAAAGGCGTCTAAACGGCCATTGCTCTATGTCGGCGGTGGTGTTATTAATTCCAATGCATCGGGAATACTGCGCAGCTTTGCTGAGCGCTATGGTATCCCGGTCGTTACCACTTTGATGGGTATAGGTTCGGTAGATACGACCCATGAACTCAGTCTGCACATGCTGGGAATGCACGGCACCGCTTACGCAAATTATGCGGTTGAAGATTGTGATCTGTTGATTGCAGTAGGTGCCCGTTTTGATGATCGGGTCGCTGGCCGCCCCGACGCTTTTGCCCCATCCGCTAAAGCAATACTCCATATTGACATAGATACCGCCGAAATTAACAAAGTTGTTGTAGCCAATTGGGCACATAACGGCGATGCCCATACCGTATTATCCGACTTGATAAAGCACGATAACGGCTTTACCAGTGATTATCAAGAATGGCACAAACATATCGCCAACTTAAAACAAAAGCATAAGCTCGACTACGACCATAACAGCGAGCTGATACAACCCTACGAAGTTTTAGAAACACTCAACGAATTGACCAAAGGCGAAGCCATTATCACGACCGGCGTCGGACAGCATCAAATGTGGGCAGCACAATATCTCGACTACAAACATCCTAGAAGCTGGCTAACATCTGGTTCTATGGGAACCATGGGCTTCGGCCTGCCAGCTGCGATAGGCGCACAATTTGCCTGCCCTGATAAAATAGTCTGCGATATAGACGGCGACGGTAGTCTGAGGATGAATATCGGTGAACTAGAAACGGTCATTACTTACGATTTGCCAGTAAAGATATTGCTACTCAACAACTACGGAGACGGCATGGTCAGACAGTGGCAAAAAACCTTCTTCAAAAATCGTTTTTCTGGGAGCGACAAATCGTTATTTCGCAAAGACTTCGTCCAAGCAGCCAAAGCCGACGGTTTTCCCTTTGCAAAACGTATCGATAAACGAGAACAATTAAGAAGTTATATTGAACAGTTCGTGGCAACAAAAACCCCGGCATTTTTGGAAGTGATTATAGATCAAGACGCCGGCGTCTACCCAATGGTCAGCCCTGGGGCAACTTATAAGCAAATGATCACCGGAGATTACATACTTGCCCGTAAAGAAAACGAATATCTACAGAACGAAGAACAGATTGTTGATCCAGTCGACAACCCGAATACTTTCTAAATCTTTTATGATGATAACGATGTCCAGACCTTGCTAACGAAAGCCATCGCCGGCAAAGATTGGAGCTAGGTCCAGGCATACCTGCCACCGCTATGCCTTTATCTCTTGCACATTACGAGTTTAGGCTTACCGTATGAAAGGTGCGCAGTAGATGGATATTAGTGATACAATAGATTCTCTTTCATCAGGCTAAAACAAATCTATGCATTAAATAGATGTTATTTATAAACAGGAGTAAATAATGAACGCAGCCGAGCTTTTTATCCGTTCTCTGGAGAACGAAAACCTAGAATACATCTTTGGTATTCCGGGAGAGGAAAACATTCATTTAATGGATGTATTATTAGACAGCGAGATAAAATTCATTTTGACTCGCCACGAACAAGGTGCCGCTTTCATGGCCGATGTCTACGGCCGGCTAACGGGTAAACCAGCAGTTTGCATGTCAACCTTAGGTCCGGGTGCTTCCAATCTGATAACCGGTTTCGCCGATGCCAATATGGACAATGCACCTATTGTTGCGGTCGCCGGGCAAGGCGCAACAACTAGGATGCACAAAGAAAGCCATCAAATCCTCGATTTGGTCAGCCTATTCCGGCCGATCTCTAAATACAGCGTTGGCATCACTGCTCCGGAAGTGATACCAGAAGTAGTGCGCAAGGCATTCAAGGTTGCAAAGACTGAAAAGCCTGGCGGATGCTTTATTGATGTGCCAGAGAATATTGCTGCCGCTAAAATTGAAGGGCAAGAACCCTTAGCTATTCGAGATACCGCCATTGCCGTAGCACAACCCGATTTGATAGACGAAGTCGCCGAGGTTATCACCAAGTCTGAGTTTCCCATCATTATGGCTGGCAATGGTGTGATACGCGGTAAAGCGTGCGCACAACTGATCAATTTTATCGAGACTTTGAATATTCCGGCAGTCAATACTTTTATGGCTAAAGGTTGCGTGCCTTTCTCGCACGAACTCAGCATCGGAACAGTAGGCTTGCAAGCGCGGGATTATGCAACCTGTGGCTTTGAACGAGCCGATGTCGTCATCTGCGTCGGCTATGATATGGTTGAATACCATCCTTATTTATGGAATCCGAACAAAGACAAACACATTATCCATATTGATGCTACACCAGCCGAGGTTGACGAGCACTATAACCTTGAATATAGGGTGCTCGGCGACATTGCTTCATCTTTGAAGCATCTTACTCAAGCGGTCCTTGATAAAGGTGGTACCAATGCAGAGTACAGTTCGAGCTATAGACAGACCTTGAAAACAATGATAGAAGAAGATTTTTCGGCATGCGCAAATGACACGGGTTGTCCGGTAAAACCGCAGAAAATACTATGGGATGTGCGACAAGTACTGGATGCTAACGATATACTTATCTCAGATGTGGGCGCGCATAAAATGTGGATTGCACGTATTTATCAAGCAGAAGCACCGAATACCTGCATCATTTCTAATGGTTTTGCATCTATGGGCATTGGTGTTCCAGGCGCAATTGCCGCCAAGATGATTTATCCACAACGCGCAGTCATGACTATTACTGGTGATGCCGGATTTATGATGAACTCGCAAGAGTTGGAAACTGCAATGCGCCACAACATACCGATAGTTGTGATGATATGGAGAGACGATGAATATGGTTTGATTAGATGGCATCAACAAAAAGCCTTTGGTCGCGCTAGCCACATTAGTTTTAACAATCCCGATTTCGTCAAGTATGCCGAGAGCTTTGGTGCTAAAGGTTTTCGCGTGGAGGACGCAAAGGACTTACAAGCAGTTATCAAAGAAGCACTTAGCTGCGGCACGGTGGCGGTCATTGACTGCCCAGTAGATTACTCAGTCAATATGCAATTCACTGAAAAGATGGGCAAACTCGTATGTCCGATTTAATAAAATACGGAGGTCGACTATGCAAACCTTAGAGCCTTTGCTCGTAAGTGGAAAAGCGTGTGATTATATCAAAGTCACCCGCCCGTGGGATGAGCAGGTCATGGCTCGCATCGGTGTAGTTGACAGCGATACCGCACTGACTGCATTAGCTAACGCAGACAAAATTTTCTGTGATAAAAAGGCTTGGTTACCGCGCGCACAGCGCATCGAGATATTGGAAAAAGTCTGCTCGTTATTGCAAGCGCGTAAAGACGAATTGGCAATCCAGGCCGCGGCCGAAGGCGGTAAACCGCTAATTGATTCGAAAATTGAACTGGACCGAGCAGTGGTATCACTGCAAAGCTGCGCCGATTATTTACGTAGTTCGGAAGCTGACGGACGGCGCATTACTATGGATATTAACGCAGCGTCGCGCGAACATATTGCGTTTACAATTAAAGAACCATGTGGCGTAGTCATTGCGTTCAGTGCTTTTAATCATCCTATCAACCTAATCGCCCACCAGATAGGTCCGGCAATTGCCAGCGGTTGTCCAGTCATTATAAAACCGGCAGCGGTGACACCGTTATCGTGCTTTGCGCTCGTCGAATTGTTCTACGAAGCTGGATTACCACCCATCTATTGCCAAGCGCTATTGACTAAAGATCACGAAACCTCATACCAACTGGTGTCCGACCCACGGATGTCTTTTTTCAGCTTCATAGGTAGCGCAAAAGTAGGCTGGGCATTGCGAGCAAAACTACCCGCTGGTGCCGGCTGTGCGCTCGAACACGGTGGTGCGGCACCAGTCATTATTATGGACGATGCCGATTTAGACGACAATTTACCGCGCCTTGCCAAAGGTGGTTTTTATCACGCCGGGCAAGTCTGCGTGTCAGTACAACGCGTTTATGCGCATAGTTCAATTGCCGACAAAGTAGCAAATCGCTTAGCCGAATTAGGCCTGGCTATGAAGATAGGAGATCCGACAGCAGCCGATACTGAGGTAGGACCGCTCATCAAACGCAGCGAAGTAGACCGCGTTGACGCTTGGGTGCAAAGTGCCATTGACGACGGTGCACAATTAATCTCTGGTGGCAAACGTTTTTCAGACACCGCGTACGAATGCACGGTGCTACTCAATCCTTCTGACCGTGCACAAGTCAGTTGCGAGGAATTATTCGGTCCGGTGATCTGCGTCTATGCCTTTGACGATATAGACGATGCGCTACAACGAGCGAATGCCTTGCCTTTTGCTTTTCAAGCAGCAGTGATTACTCGTAGCATGGATAACGCCTGGTATTGTGCAAAAAACTTGAATGCCACTGCAGTGATGATTAACGAACATACTGCATTTAGGGTCGATTGGATGCCCTTTGCTGGGCGCAAGCTATCGGGATACGGAACCGGCGGCATTCCATATACGATAGAAGACATGCAGCTGGAGAAAATGCTGGTTATACGTTCTCAATATTTATAGATATAGACCCATAGGTGATATAGGTCTATAGCGGTTGCTGACGATGAAAAATAAGTTTACGCTTGCGAAACCTGAAAAAGGGAAAAATTTCGGATTGTCTCGCAACTGTATCTCTAAAGAAGCGCTTGCAGTAATCAAAGTTTTACAAAGAGCAGGCTACCGAAGTTATATCGTCGGTGGTGGCGTGCGCGATTTGTTGTTAAATAAACAACCCAAGGATTTTGATATTGCCACTGCTGCGCACCCTGCAAAAATTCGTAATTTATTTAAGCGATGTCGGCTAATAGGTAAACGTTTTAGACTCGCTCATGTTTTTTATAACGGTGATTTATTAGAGGTCGCCACTTTCAGGACCGGGCCATCCAACAAAACACATGAAAATCTGTCAATAAAAAATTGGTGCGTGGTATCAGACAATAGGTACGGGACTTTGGAAGAAGACCTGATGCGTCGGGATTTTACAGTCAACGCAATGTATTACGATCCTTTCAACGACGACTTGATATGCCATCCAAATGCTTTATCCGATATAGAGGATAGATGTCTGCGCGTCATTGGCAACCCGCTACAACGCTATAGAGAGGATCCGGTGCGGATGCTCAGAGGACTGCGTTTAGCAACTAAACTAGGGCTGAATCTGGAACAAGAAGCCAAAAGACAGATTATTCCAAATCGTAGCTTGCTACTGAACATACCGCCCGCTCGTTTATTCGAGGAATGTAAAAAACTATTCTTGTGTGGGGCATTGCAACAAATTTTTGAGAAACTTAGAAAATTCCAATTACTCGAATTATTATTTCCACAAACCGAAGATGTATTAAGAACGCACCCTAAAGCCGAAGCTTTTGAGCATTTCTTGAATCTGCTATTTAGCGAAACCGACAGACGTATTGCGTCAGCGAAATCGGTTAATCCTGCGTTTACTATCGCTGGATTATGGTGGCTATCGATTGACGACCGCGTTAGAAAGCAATCGAATAAAAGATTAAGCCATACTGGGCTATGGCAAAGAAAGACTGACGAAATTGCTGCAATACAACATTCGCGAGTGGCAATACCTAAATATATATTGCATCTGATATATGAAATATATAGATTACAACCCTATTTTACTAGCCACAACAAAAGCAATATCTATAGCTTAATTCGCTCCCGCCGTTTCCGAGCCGCTTATGATTTTTTCCACTTGTTAGCTAAAGCCGAGCTAGCCGATATGGATACTTGCCAGTGGTGGAAGACATTTCAACAAGTTGATCAACAACAGCGCGGCTCAATGATAGCCGACAGAATAAAAGGATATTCTGAGCATCATCTATATCACCCAGTAAAAGTAGAAGCAAGATGCTAGCAGCCATTGCCTTAGGAGCAAACTTGGGTTCACCTATTATTGCTCTGAACAAGGCAATCCGACAGCTCGGACACCTGCCTATGAGCAAGATAGTTGCCCGTTCAAGTTTTTACCGTAGTCGCCCTGTAGGTTGGTCTACACAACCCGATTATATTAATAAAGTGGTACTGGTAGAAACTTGCTTAGCACCGACCGCACTACTCAACCTTTTACAAAACATAGAACACAAGCTCGGACGGCGACGAGGTGTGCGCCAAGGATTACGCTGGGGACCTAGAAATATAGATTTGGACATTATTAGCTACGGCAACAGATTCATTAGCACTAACCGCCTAACTATTCCTCATATCTCGGCGGATAAAAGGATATTCGTACTCAAACCACTTGCAGAAATTGCACCACAATTAATAATCCCTGGCAAAGGAAGAGTTTGTGAATTATTAACTGCTCTGGGAGACGATAAAACATGTAGGAAAATCGGTGATAAAAAGTAACAGAAAAATAGATTACTTGGTTGTAGAAGGTCCTATTGGAGTCGGTAAAACCAGCATTGCACGCAAGTTGGCAGTGGATTTTTCTGCAACATTGCTACTTGATCAGGGTGATGAAAACCCATTTTTACAACAGTTTTATAAAGATATTAAAAAACTCGCTCTACCCACACAATTATACTTTTTATTATCACGCATAGAAGCCTTGCAAAAACTAAGACAAAGAGATCTGTTCGGCTCAACTGTAGTGAGTGATTTTTTATTAGCAAAAGATCTCTTATTCGCCGAACTGTTGTTAGATGATCGGCAGTTTGATCTCTATCTGAAAATATACAATAATTTAAATTGTAGCGATATAAAAGCTGATTTAGTAGTCTATCTACAGGCACCTGTATCCGTGTTGCTCGATCGTATCCGCAAGCGCGGACGAGATTTTGAGCGGTTGATAACCACCGAATATCTAGAGTGCTTGAATAGGGCCTATCTTGATTTTTTTGCTTGCTACAAAGATTCGCCCATACTAATCGTCAACACCGTAGATGCTGATTTCATCAATAATGAAGACGAATACCGCAATCTCAAGGAACATATTTTGAAGATGGAATCGGCAAAGAGTTACTATAATCCGGTACCTTACGAGTTAAAAAGAAGTGCAAGATAATTCCAACGACGATAATAAAGTGACACTGAGCACTCTGCGGCAGATGAAAGCCACTCAGCAACCTATTGCAGCCCTCACCGCTTACGATGCTTGTTTTGCCCGTATTATAGACCAGGCCGGTGCCGACTTGGTCTTGGTCGGGGACTCTCTGGGGATGGTTATACAAGCACATAGCACAACAGCTAAAGTGACAATGGACGATATGATCTATCATTGTCGATGTGTAAGCCCATCTCTAAGTCGTGCCTATTTCGTCGCTGACATGCCTTTTGCAAGTTATAGTTCGGTGGCAGCAGGCGTTGATAATGCAAAACTTCTGATAGCAGAAGGCGGTGCACAAATGGTAAAACTCGAAATAATCTCGCCGACAACTATAAATGTCATACGCGCATTAACTGAGCATGCGATACCAGTATGTGCACACATTGGTTTTTGTCCGCAAACAATACCTGATTTACCATCGCCCGATACTTTCCACAGACCGAAAGTAGTAGACGAAGTTGTATTACAGCAGGCAAACGATTGCATTGATGCAAATGTAGATTTGTTATTGGTTGAGTGTGCAGCCGAACATGTGGGAGAACAAATTAAAACAATGAGCCAAACACCGGTCATTGGTATAGGCTCTGGTTCCGACTACGATGGGCAAATTATGGTGATGCACGATGTGTTGGGAATCAGCGACCACTCACCGAAATTTGCAGTGAATTTCTTAGCCACTGAAAATTCTATATCAGCAGCATTCAGTGCTTATGTAAAAGCAGTTAAGTCTAGAACATTCCCCTAAATATTTGCGATGTTTATTGCTAAAAATATTGCCGAGGTGCGTAAACAAACTGCCCAGTGGCGTAAACAAGGACAAAGCATAGCATTGGTGCCAACGATGGGTGCTCTGCACGAAGGACATTTAAGCCTAGTTACGCGTGCACTGAATATTGCCGATAAAGTTGCGGTGAGCATCTTCGTCAATCCTATGCAATTCGATCAAGCAGAAGACCTGCAAAATTACCCAAGCAACGAAGCACAAGATCTAGCAATGCTAGAACGCTATAAAGTAGGACTCGCTTTTGTGCCGACAGCACAGGAAATGCATAACGCAGATCCCTTGACAGGCGTGCACTTGTTAGCAGGCCGCTTAGCCGAAGATTTGTGCGGTAAATTCAGGCCTCAACACTTCGACGGCGTAGCAACAATCGTTGCTAAGCTGCTAAATATATTTCAACCCGATATAATTCTGCTAGGCCAAAAAGACTACCAACAACTCTGCATCGTCAGAGAACTGGTCAATAATTTATCGTTCAATGTAGAAGTCGTATCTGTTGAAACAGTGCGCACCGCCGACGGATTGGCATTGAGTTCTAGAAACGCCTATCTTTCCGAAGACGAGAGAAAACGAGCAGCGGTCTTGTACCGTAGCTTAAAACGGATAGCTAACAGTATAGAAGAAGGTGCCAATAATTTTGCGTATTTGAAGAACCAGGCCTATAAGTCAATGAAAGCTGCTGGTTTGCATCCCGAGTATATAGAAATTAGATGCGCACACTCACTCAAACCGCTACACCGAATACAATTCCCACTGGTCATACTAACAGCAGTTCGTCTGGGCAAGGCGCGTTTAATAGACAATATCATCTGTACCAACAAACCTACAAATAATCGCTAACAAGTGTTTAAGCGATTAGAATACTTTATACGGCCAGAACCTCTCTCCTATATGTTCCCTGCTAACATATTTTACTTGATCTTTGGTATACAAATCGAAATCAAAATCTTGCTCGTATACATACCGTAAAGGAGTGGGCATTTCCGTGATTACACCATGTTCAACTTGTAATACTTTGGCTGCCGAAAGATTGATATATTTATCCCAAATGATAGGTGCATGTTTCTTTACATCATCTAGCCTATGAGGGCTAGTAGTTGCCATTTTATTGATAATGGGGATTCTCCCTAAAAAAACTGCTGTATTAATTATGAACTCTAAAGAGTCAATTGCGGAGTCTAGTCCACCTAACTTAAAATAAGGGAAATATAAGTATTTATCGTTTTCTTGTTTCATGAAAATTTTTGAGTTTTTTATTATAATAAAATAACTTTATGAACAATTTAAAGTATAATGGCTATTATATATGGTTAAGGAGGTATTCTAATGACATTATATACCAAATCGCAAGCCCCTGATGGATATTCCTACCATCACATGTGTTGTCCGCACGATTGTCCAGATACTTGCTCTATACTGGTGACGCGAGACGATAAAACGGGCAAAGTTGTCAGAGTTCAAGGCGACCCAACTCATCCGATCACCAAAGGTTATCTTTGTAACAAAGTGAATCACTATGTAGAACTAGTCTATAACGACAATAGGATACTCTATCCTCATAAACGAGTAGGACCTAAAGGGCATCATGCGAAATTTGAGCGTATTAGTTGGGACGAGGCTTTAGATACGATTACCGACAATATGAAAGAGGTGATATCCGATTACGGTTCTGAAGCCGTACAACCTTATTCCTACTCGGGAACACTGGGAATGTTAGGCTATTGGGGTATGGATCAGCGTTTCTGGAACAAAATGAATGCTGCCAGACTAGAACAATCTATCTGTATTTATGCAGCGATGTGGGCTGGCATCTACACCTATGGCATTGCTAACGGCCCATCTATACACGAAGCCTGCTCGGAAGCCGAATTGATTATATTGTGGGGAGCTAATCTGGTTAGCACTGGTGTGCATGCGATACCTTTTATACAAAAGGCACGCAAGCGTGGTGCTAAACTCATCGTCATAGATCCGCGCGTGACGCGCACTACGATGATGGCCGATTGGCACATACAACCGCGCCCCGGCACCGACGGAGCATTAGCTCTGGGAATGATGAAAATTATCGTTGATGAAGGGCTACACGATTTAGACTTCCTAAAAGAACAAACTGTCGGATGGGAGGACTTCTTAGAAAAGAAATTACCCGACTATTCAGTCGAGCAAGTATCGGAAATTACCGCACTGGATACTGAGACGATTAAAAAGTTAGCCCTAGAATACGGTAAGACGAAAAAGACCTACATTCGTGCAAATTACGGCTTAAACCGCCATCAAAATGCCGGGCAAATGTGTCGTTCTATTCTCGTGTTGCCTTGTATCACTGGTGCGTGGCGCGAAAAGTGCGGTGGTGTTGCTTTTGGCAATTTGGAAGAGATGTGGATGCAATTTCCACTGGGTAAATTACAGCGTCCTGATTTAGGCAATCGTGCCGATAAACGCGTCGTAAATATGGTACAAATCGGACGAGCACTAGCCGACGATGTAGGTGCCAACGAAGAAAAACTAGACCCACCCATCAAACATTTATTCGTCTATAACTCGGATCCGGCAAACTGCGCTCCGAACTCAAACAATGTGCGTAAAGGCCTGATGCGCGACGACTTATTCGTAGCGGTTCACGATACTTTCTGGACCGATACCTGCAAATATGCGGATATCGTACTCCCTGCCGATACCCAGTTCGAACGTGCCGATTTGCACGCAGCCTATGGGCATTATTACTTCAATATGAATAAACCCATTATCGAGCCGTTGGGTGAGAGTGTTCGTAATACCGAAATGTTTCGCCTACTCGCAAAAAAAATGGGTTATGTCGAAAAAGGCGATAATGCTTTCACACAAACTGATGAAGATATGATGCGTGAACTCGTAGACGATACTGATAACCCTTTAATGGAGGGTATCTCTTACGAAGAGCTTGAAAAAAACGGTTGGGCTAGAGGCAGTGTAGAGTCCTCTCGTCGTGACTACTTAAATGTAGGATGGCCAACCGACAGTGGTAAAATAGAAATCTATAGCAAAACTTTGGCTGACCAAGGACAAGATCCACTGCCTACCCATAACCCGGAGGTTGAAGGCCAAGAGGACAACGAACGCCGACAGCATTACCCTATACAAGTCATCAGTAGTGCGACACATTATTTTATAGGTGATTCGTTTCAATCAGTGCCGCGTCTGCAAGCGATGATGTCGCGCCCTACCGTAGAATTAAATCCTGAGGATGCAAAAGCGCGTAATATCAAAGATGGTGATTTAGTCCGTTTATACAACGATCGCGGCGAGACTTATTGTTATGCAGTAATCGTTGACGGCTTGTTGCCCAATGTTTGCGGGACTCAAAAACAATTTAAGGGAAGCCACACCCCCGGTGGTGTTAATGCAAACGGATTGAACTCCGAGATGCTTACTGATTTCGGCATGAGCCCATGCTTTTATTCAGTGCTAGTGGAGATTGAGAAAGCAGAAACGCCAGATAAATTAACTACTCAAAAATTAAAGCAAATGGGAGGAGAGGCTGGCTATATCAAAGCCTGGCGTTCCGACCCACGCAACCAAAACACTAAGATCAGCGACGAAGAGATTATTGGCTATGCAAAATCTCAAAACCCACAAGCATTCACGGAGGTTTAATGTGAATAGTACCACGCCTAGTTTTCACGACCCAATCCACCAGTTGGCTGAAATACCCTATCCCGATAAAACGCTCTACGGCAAGCGATCAATAACTAACCATTGCACAGTCAAAAGTGTCAAGAAACTAACTCATGATACATGTGAATTGATTATCAAAGCTGAGCAAGGATCGCAACCAATATCACATGCAGCCGGGCAATATGCAATATTGAAAGTAGACGACATTGAAAAGCCTCGTGCCTATTCTTTTGCTCGTTCTCCGAAATCTGAAGCGCCCGATGAATATTCTTTTTTTATACGCCAAGTTCCTGGCGGAAAATTTTCAAGCTGGCTGTTTAATAGCGAGCGCAAAGGGCAACCCATTACGATTCAGGGTCCGATAGGCAAGTTCACCGTAGATCCATCAGATAAGCGAATGCTTTGTATTGCTGGCGGCAGTGGTATGAGTGCTATATTTGCTCTACTGGAAGATAGCTGTTATCACCAAATACAAAGAAATGTATTATTTCTGTATGGTGCACGTAGCCAAAGAGATCTCTACTGCTTGAACGAAATTAAAATACTGCAGGAGAAATGGCACCCAGATTATCAATTTGAGTTTGTCCCAGTACTATCCGAAGAACCTGAAGATAGCGATTGGCAAGGTGGCCGTGGTCTGGTAACCGACTATCTCAAAAAAAATTACCTCGATACCAACACAATCTCGTTGTTGGATGCCAAAGCCTATTTCTGTGGACCGCCACCAATGATTGATGCAGGTATTGCGACACTTACTAAACTTGGTATGCAAACAAACGATATATATTACGATAAATTTGAAGATATTAGATCGCCGGTTCCGGTAGTAGATAATGCCAAGTGTGTTTTATGCGATGAGTGCCTTTTCGTTTGTCCGATACCTAAATGCATTATTGAGGCATCGCAGCTACGAACAGATGGCAATGGCTTATCCTACGAAGAAGTGAATCCCATCGAAACCTCAAGCTTGTATTACAATACTCTATACATAGATGCCAAGCAATGCATACGCTGTTACGCCTGCGTAGATGTCTGTCCAGTAGATGCGATAGACCCTGAAAATTCGGTCATTCCTAAAACGATACGAAAACATACTGTTGTGTCATAGACATAATTTTAGGCAAGTAAATGTTCTGTTCCGTAATATGCGGTAGATCATATGGATCCTAGGAGGAAAAAGTGTATATATAGGCACACAACGATAACAAAACCTTTAGAAGCGAATAGCGTGACTTTAAGATATTACTTATGCTTCTCTTCTAATTTAGCTTTATAGTTCAGCTAATCTCTTAACAGAAACTCATATTTTTCAGCATTTTTATGATAGCTTTCATCAATCATTGACTATAGGTTCGGATATCTATGATATATATCATAGCTAGATAACTAACTGAGACAAAAACTGCTTTTCGGTTTAATGATTTGCTCTTCGCTAAAATGTTTTCCTCTCATATTCAATACCTCCTTTTAGATATTTAATACTAGTTTATCGGAAAGACTCTCTTTCGATGTGACTCTATTTTCGGGAGATAGGTATATTTAGATTCGGCTTATTTAGTGTAAGCTAAACACTTGGGCATATGCAATGCCTGGGAAGCCAGAGGTGACACATCGCTCGAGGGTATGAACTAAAAGTTCGCCCAAATGGTTTAACAGCATCATACAATTTATTGAAATTATCATGTCGTACCTATATAATACACCCTTTATTTTTTACTTACCCAGCTATTTAGTACTTAAAAAAACACTGAACACGGCAAAGCCGATCTTTTATGAAACATACTCCCTCTAAAAAATTTAAAGCAGCGGTAGAAAAAGCATTTCACCTGCCTTATTGGCAGTTGGACGAACGCCAAACCTGTGATATCGAGTTATTGATAAACGGTGCATTTGCGCCATTGACGAGTTTTATGTCGCAAGCAGATTACGAGAGCGTGTTAAATAATATGCGACTTGCAGATGGACAGCTTTGGCCTATACCTATAACGCTGAGTATTTCGGAAAACTTTGCCGAATCATTGAAGGTCGGCGACCAAATGACCTTGCGTGACGCAGAACATTTCGCCATTGCTATCATCAAAATAGAAGAAATGTGGAAACCGAATCTGCAAGAAGAAGCACAAAAAGTCTTCGGCACTTTGGACACCAAGCATCCGGCGGTATCGTATCTTTTTCACTCAAGCAATCCGGTTTATATCAGTGGTCCTATACAGGCAATTGAATTACCCAAACATATTGACTATACCAAATATCGCCATACGCCGAAACAACTACGCGCACTCTTTAAGCAGAAAAAATGGGAAAAAATAATTGCCTTTCAGACAAGAAACCCTATGCACAGGGTGCATGTAGAGATCAGCAAAGATGCTCTGAAAAATAAAAATACGCATCTGCTAATACATCCAGTTGTAGGCATTACCAAACCCGACGATATAGATTATCACACGCGCATGAAATGTTATCTGACAGCGCTAAAAGAGTATCCTAAAAATTCCACCATGTTGTCGCTATTACCATTGGCGATGCGCATGGCCGGACCTAAGGAAGCGCTATGGCATGCGTTGATCCGTAAAAATTACGGTTGCACGCATTTGATTGTTGGACGCGACCACGCTGGTCCTGGTAAAGACTCGGCAGGTAAAGATTTCTATAAACCGTTTGAAGCACACGACTTGTTAACTAAATACAGCGATGAGATCGGCATTAAACCGATATTATTTGAAGAAATGGCTTATAGTCGGTCTCGTAAAAAATATATATTCGTTAAAGACAAGCAAGCCGGTGAAGAATTAGTTTCTATTTCTGGTACACAGCTACGAGAAATGCTTAAAAAAGGAGAGGAATTGCCCGAATGGTTCACAATGCCGGCTGTTGCAGAACACTTAAAAAAGGTATATCCCCCGCTGAAAAAAAGAGGGTTTACGGTATTCTTTACCGGATTATCCGGCGCCGGCAAAACCACCCTAGCCAAAATGCTGATGGTTAAACTGATAGCACACGGGCGGCGTAGAGTTACTTTGTTAGACGGTGATGTCGTGCGCACCCATTTATCCAGCGAGCTGGGTTTTTCTAAAGAGCATCGTTCAATCAATGTGCAGCGCATAGGCTATGTCGCTAGCGAGATTACCAAAAATGGGGGTATCGCCATTTGCGCTCCGATTGCACCTTACGAAGCAGATCGTATGAAAAACCGTAACCTCATTTCTCAATACGGTGTTTATATAGAGATCTATTTGAATACCTCGCTGGAAGTATGCGAACAACGAGACATCAAAGGCTTTTATTTGCGCGCCCGCCACAACCTAACCCCTTCGTTCACTGGGATAAACGACCCTTATGAAGTGCCTAAAAATGCGGAGATTACTCTCGACACCAGTGTTGCGACTGCTGATGAGTTGACCAACGAAATATACGATAGGATTAAAGCTATGGGGTGTCTGTAACTAAGTTTGATATTGCTATTATGTTGATGCCGAACTACAATCGATTAGAAATAGTGTTCTCTGAAGGTAACGGATGTAGGTTGTCGGATCAACACGGGCGACATTATCTGGATATGATTTCGGGTATTGCAGTATGTGGTTTAGGACACGCACATCCAGCAGTCGCGGCGGCAATACACTATCAAGCTGACCGACTGCTACATACATCGAACCTTTATAGAATTGAACTGCAAGAAAAATTAGCTGCTAAGTTGGTCTCTATAAGCGGCATGGACGCGGTATTCTTTTGTAATTCTGGTAGCGAAGCAAACGAGGCTGCAATTAAACTGGTGCGCCTACACGCCCACGAACAAGGGAATGAAAAACCGCTCATTGCGAGCATGCAACAAGGTTTCCACGGACGTACGATGGCTACTTGGAGTGCTACGAAACCTGATGACAAGCACTACGCACCACTACTTGCCGGATTTAGACAAATTCCATACGCCGACATAGACAGCCTAAAAGCGCTGATTAAAAGTGAGGATAATCTTGCTGCGGTGATACTCGAACCGGTGCAAGGGGAAGGCGGTATACGGATTGCACCCGACGATTATTTAAGCGCAGTACGCGAACTTTGCGACCAATACAATTTACTTTTGATACTCGACGAAGTGCAAAGCGGTGTCGGCAGAACGGGTCGTTGGTATTGCTATCAACACAGCGGCATCGAGCCCGATATTATGACGACCGCAAAGGCTCTGGGCAACGGCGTGCCTATTGGTGCGTGCCTGGCAAAAAAAGAAATCGCACAACTATTTCAACCTGGTCTGCACGGTTCTACCTTTGGCGGTAACCCGCTCGCTTGCCGAGCTGCGATAGCTGTTTTAGAAACAATAGAAAAGGATAAATTATGCCAGCAAGCGGCAAAAATAGGAGATTATCTTTTGACCAACCTCAAAAAAAAACTAAGCTCAGAAAATATTCGCGAGATTCGCGGTCGCGGCTTGATGGTCGGTATAGAACTAGCGAAACTTTATCCTAATATAGTGAGCACTGCGTTGAAATATGGTTTGCTAATCAATCTAACTGCGCAAAGCGTGGTGCGCTTACTACCACCGCTAATACTGACAGAAAATGAAGCCGACGAAGCAATTGAAAAACTGTCAGCAGCATTTGCCGATATCGAAAAAAATGAACAAGCCTAGACACTTCTTAACCCTTAGTGATCTTCGTGCCGACGAGTTTAGAGCACTGATAGAACGAGCGATAGCACTCAAAAAAACTCCCTACAACCAGTCTCTTGACAACAAGATGTTGGCAATGATCTTTGCAAAACCTTCTACTCGCACTCGGGTCTCTTTCGAGACCGCAATGGCACACCTCGGCGGTCGTGCGATATTCCTAAATAGCAAAGATTGTCAGCTAGGTCGTGGTGAAACCATAGAAGATAGTGCGCGAGTTTTATCGCAAATGGTCGATGCAGTGATGATTCGTACCACAGCACACCAAGATCTGGAACTTTTTGCTCGCTACGCAACGGTGCCGACAATCAATGGCTTAAGCGATGGCTGTCATCCTTGCCAACTGCTTGCCGACATGCTGACCTATTTTGAAAAGCGCGGCGACATCAAAGGACACTCGGTCGCCTGGGTTGGAGATGGCAACAATGTTTGCCGTTCTTATATCAACGCGGCGATGCTTTTGGGTTTTCAATTAACTATCGCAAGCCCAAAGGGCTATCAAATAGACTATGTGCAGCCGACACAAACCGAGCAATCTATCTCTAAGACAACCGACCCCTATGCCGCAGTTAAAGACGCCGATTTGGTGGTGACTGATGTCTGGGCTAGCATGGGACAAGAAGCGGAAAGACAAAAACGGTTACACGATTTCAAAGATTACCGAGTCACAGCAAAACTCATGGCGTATGCAAAACCAGATGCATTATTTATGCACTGCTTGCCGGCACATCGTGGCGAAGAAGTTACCGCCGAAGTCATAGACGGAGAACAGAGCGTGGTGTGGGAAGAAGCCGGCAACCGCTTGCACGCTCAAAAAGCGTTATTGGAATTGCTCCTTAACTAAACTGAGTCAGGCATCATTCTGCGGCACCACACTGTAGCGCATAACCGCATACTGGCTACAAAGCACCCCTATAGCCTAATGTATAGCCTAATGACTAGACAGTGATTTTACTTTACGGTGGCGCACATCGGTCGCTTCAACCATATAAATAACCTGTTCGGCTACATTTTTAGTGTGATCACCGATACGCTCTAAACTGCGGGCACACCATACCAAATCTAGTATATAAGGGATATGGTAGATATTATTGCGGGTGAACTCAGGGAGCTGTTCTTCGAGCAGAGTTCGGTAAGACTGGTCAGCATATCTGTCTTGCTTACAAGTGTGCGTTGACAATTCTACATCGTTGCGTGCATAACTATCTATTGCGTCGTGCAACATGGAGATTACCTGTGCGCCAAGTTCTCTGAAGGTTTGCCTCATCTCCTCTGGTGCAGTCGAAAAATTTAACTTTTTAATCACTTGGGCGATGCGCTGAGTTTCATCTCCGATTCGTTCTAAGTCGGTGCTTATTTTCAGAGCGGTGGTTAATAGGCGTAGATCTATTGCGACTGGTTGACGGCGTGCCATGATACCGACACACATTTCGTCAACCTGACGCTCAAGGTTATTAATCTCGCTATCCGATTCAATAACCCACTGAGTGCGGTCGGCATTGCCTTCGGCGATTGCCTCAACTACCGTAGCCACCCGCTGTTCAACTGCCCCTGCCATACGCAAAACTAAACCCTTGAGTTCTTTTATTTCTCTTTCAAACTGGGCAACGCTGTGCTGGGGTAGATTATCATTCATGCTACTGATATTTTCTGTAGTACCGTAAATTCTTTCTAGTATATGCCAATAAAGTAATAAAAGTAAGGGTGTTAATAAAAAAATCGGATTTGTCATATAATTGTCAAATTAGATAATCATAATATCTAGATAAACATTTTGTACCATAAGCGGCAGTATCTACGATTGCAAACTCGGCAATTTTTTATCACCTATAGCAATGAGTAATATACAGTTAATTATTCTTTTACTATCGGCATCGACGCTAATCTATATCATTGCCGGGCGGCGTGCTAAAGCGATACAAATGCAAAACCATGTTGAGTGCTTTGCTAAATCGGCACCTATCTATTATGCATGGCATACCGCACTTTGGAGCAGCATACCACCACTGATTATTTTATTAGGGTGGTTTTTATGGGGTAGTTATTTGCCCGCTTCTATCAAGCAAGCGATAGATGCGAGCCCTTTCCCAGTGCTGATGATCACCTGCACAGCAGTGCTGCTGATAGGGGCAGCCTGGGGATGGCAGTGCATCGATAGCCAACACAACACCCGTAAAGCGGTTGAAAAACTGATGACTTGGGTGCTGATCAGTGCTTCTATCATCGCTATTTTGACTACCATAGGTATAGTAGTATCGGTGTTATTTGAGTCGATTAAGTTCTTTAACTTGGTACCTATCAGTGAATTTTTTAGCCTGCATTGGAGTCCGCAAACCGCAATACGCGACGATCAAGTCGGGGCATCTGGTGCTTTTGGCGCCATTCCGTTATTTGCTGGCACCTTATTAATTACCATAATTGCGATGACACTGGCACTGCCGGTTGGTTTGATGTCGGCAATTTTTCTTGCCGAATATGCAACATCGCGGGTCAGAAACTCAGTCAAGCCTCTGCTTGAGATTTTGGCCGGCATCCCTACCGTGGTGTATGGTTTTATCGCAGTGCTGTGGCTTGCACCTTCTATCAAAAGCACTGCCGAAGCACTCGGCTTGCAAGCCTCAGCGGAAAGTGCGCTGGCAGCAGGCTTGGCAATGGGAGTTATGCTGATCCCGTTTATCTGTTCGTTTACCGACGACGCACTGCACGCAGTGCCTAAAGCGTTGCGCGACAGTTCGTATGCACTGGGTGCCACACACTCGGAGACGATTAACAAAGTGGTGCTACCGGCTGCAATACCTGGCATTATGGGTGGTATATTATTAGCCGTTTCGCGTGCTATAGGCGAGACGATGATTGTGGTAATGGCAGCCGGTATGTCGGCGAAGTTAACCGGCAATCCTCTTGATAGCACAACGACCGTCACTGTACAAATCGTAGCCCTGCTGATCGGCGATCATGAATTTGATAGTGCTAAAACACTAGCGGCATTCGCTTTAGGGTTGACTTTATTTTTAGCTACATTGATGCTCAATGTGGTTGCATTAAAAATCTTAAAAACATATCGAGAACAATACGAGTGATGGAAAATATATCTTATACAGAGCAGATAAAACATAGCTTAAAGCGGCGCTACTATAAAGAGCAGCTATTCAAACTGATGGCGATGCTAACCACATTATTTGGCATTGCCTTACTGGTGATGATCATCGGTGGCTTAATTTATCAAGCAAGAAATGCTTTTCAGCAAACTTATATAGAATTAGACATTAATATTCCGTCATCAAAAGACAGTACGCTGACCAGCAGTTCTTATCAAAAAGCAACTAAAGAAGCACTCTATTTACTATTCCCCGATGTTCAATCGCGTACTGATAGACTATCGTTAGGAAAATTGATCAGTAGCGGTGCACAATACGAGATTATCGAGATGCTCGCCAATAGATCTGATACACAAAGATCCGATGCACAGGCACAAACAATGACTCTGGATATCCTTGCTGACGACGAGCTCGATGGCTATATAAAAAGCGGCGACTCACCCACTGAGAGACGAACATTTCGCCTCAGTGAGCAGCAAGTGGCGTGGGCAGAGCAACTGGTGGCAGATGACAGAATTAAACTAAAATTTAACACCAACTTCTTCACCAAGGGCGACTCGCGCGATCCGGAACGAGCTGGCATACTGGGGGCTATCGTAGGTTCTTTTTATGCATTGCTGGTTGCATTTTTAATATCTTTCCCACTCGGCATTGCAACGGCAATTTATTTAGAAGAGTTTGCTCCGAAAAATCGTTATACCGACTTTATTGAGATTAATATCAATAACCTCGCTGCTGTTCCTTCGATAATATTTGGATTGCTAGGATTGGTCATTTTCTTGAATTTCTTCAACTTGCCTAGGTCAACACCGTTGGTCGGCGGTCTCGTTTTAAGTTTGATGACATTGCCGACGATTATTATCGCTGCCCGTGCGGCACTCAAATCAGTACCGCCTTCAATACGCGAAGGGGCACTCGCCGTAGGTGCATCCAAAATGCAAACGACACTACACCATGTATTACCTTTAGCAATGCCGAGTATATTAACCGGTAGCATTATAGGTATGGCACAAGCTCTGGGTGAAACCGCACCATTACTGATTATAGGGATGATGGCGTTTATCGTTGATGTCCCTAGTGCAATTACTGATCCGGCCACAGCTTTACCAGTGCAGATATATTTATGGGCCGATAGCCCAGAACGCGCTTTTGTAGACCGCACTGCAGGCGCAATAGTAGTGCTATTACTATTTTTGGTAGCCATGAATCTATTTGCGGTATGGGCTAGAAAAGTATTGGAAATTAAATACTAAATGAGAGACATGACAAAGCAACAACAAAACAATATTTGTATCAGTGTAAAAAATTTAAATGTATATTACGGTAGCAAACAAGCTATCAAAGATGTTAGCCTAGATATAAAACGCAACGAAGTTATCGCAATGATAGGGCCTTCAGGTTGCGGCAAATCAACATTTTTGCGTTGCCTTAATCGAATGAACGACACCATAGACGATTGCCGCGTCACTGGCGAGATATTGCTCAACACCATTGATATCCATCGCGGTATAGATGTCGTAGAATTACGAGCGCGGGTGGGTATGGTCTTCCAAAAACCCAACCCGTTCCCCAAGTCAATATACGATAACATTGCTTATGGTCCGCGTATTCATGGCTTAGCCACTGAGCAGCAAAAACTAGACGAGATTGTCCGCACCAGCTTAGAAAGAGCCGGTTTGTGGGAAGAAGTAAAAGACCGATTGGATGAACCAGGCACTGGTTTATCCGGCGGACAGCAGCAACGACTGTGCATTGCACGCGCGATCGCGATTAATCCTGAGGTTGTATTGATGGACGAACCGTGTTCAGCACTAGATCCTATAGCAACCGCTAAAATAGAAGAATTAATAGACGAATTAAAACAAAATTATACTATCGCTATCGTCACCCACTCCATGCAGCAAGCGGCACGCGTCTCGCAAACCACTGCTTATTTTCATTTAGGTGTGCTGATTGAATTATCCGACACCAAAGAGATATTCACCAACCCTAAAGAAACCTTAACTGAGCAATATATCACCGGTCGCTTCGGCTAGGCGATCTTATCAGTCGGTGTCTGCGGTAGAACAAGCGGGCGTATTACTATGCTCTAATCCTTGATAACGGGAAGCAACATCTAAATATACTACCCTTGCCTAACGCACTCTCTATTTCCAGAGTCGCCTGATGTCTATCTAGCACATGCTTGACTATCGATAAACCCAAGCCGGTATTACCTTGTGCATCAGAACGCGACGCACTCACTCGGTAAAACCATTTGCTTAATTTCGGCAAATGGTCGGCGGCGATGCCTATGCCTTGATCGATAACTTCAAAATAAGCCGCCTGTCTATCTCGTCGCCATACAACGGTTATCTCCGCGCATTGTGAATGGCGTGTGGCATTATCAATGAGATTAGAAAACACACTGTGTAACTCGGAAGCGCTACCGTGCAAAACAAAATTATCGATGCGTGTATTAAAGCGGCACGGTCGCTCGGCAACCTTCACAGTATCCAATATTGATTGCAGCATGGCCGGCACATCAACGCGAGATTGAGCCTGCTCACTCAACTCAGTACTTTCTAAATAAGCCACATTCAAGGTGTCGTCGGTCAGTTCTTTCATGCGTATAACCTGAGTTTGCATATTGTCTAGTATCTTTTTCAAGTCCTCGTCTTCAATCTTGGTATTGGTATTTTTTAATATCTCTACATAACCGTGGATGACAGTCAGCGGTGAGCGTAATTCGTGGGCCAGGTTGGCTATCAACTTTCTATTGGTGTCGATCGCTTCAGTGTAGCGAGAAATATCTCGCATTATGAGACATAGATATTCCGCTCCGTAGGGGAGTAAAAAGACGGCGAGCGGCGGTTGTCTATCCTCCAATATAATTTCTCCCGCATAATGTCTTTTATCTAGTTCGTCGATAAAAATCGGCGTGCGCAATAAATAGTTTATATCGTTGCCAATATCTTTATCTACATTGAGCTTTAGCAGTGCGCCAGCTTTCTCGTTAAACCACTCAATTTTATTTTCTTTGAGTAAAATAATACCGTAATCGCTCTGTTTAGTATTGCGTAGTTCATCGGTCGTTAATTCAGATGTTGGTGATTTATCGTATATTCTAGTGTCAAGCAATAAGTAGAGATTTTTCCACATTCGGTTCAGTCTCGTATACGGTATAGGTGACGATTGAGATGAAGATTGATCGGCACACCATTTTTGTAAATAGTACAACTGCAACAGCTGACTCATGGTGAATGCGAGTATCGCCAATAGCAAAAAGATAACTAAATGTCCAAACACTAAACCACAGACCAGCGCAACCGCTATATACGGCATTAATGCCTGTATGCTATTTCGTATGAACTGATTCATCTCTAGGGTTATTGTTCATGTACAAATCTATAGCCCACTCCTCTAATCGTTTCAATCACACGGTCGGCATTGTATTGCCGCAAAAGTTTACGCAATCGCTTAATATGCACATCAACGGTTCGTTCTTCTATATATTTGTTGCGGTCCCAAACATGACTGAGTATTTTAGGACGCGATAAGACTTGATTGCTATTCACCATCATAAAATACAATAAACGAAACTCCGTTGCACTCAAATTGATAGTTTGATTATCAACCGTGAACCGATGCATCATAGGATCTATGTTATAAACACCCAAACTAATTTTTTTATGTTGTTTATGCGGCTTGGTACGCCTCAGCAGGGCTTTAATCCTCGCCGATAATTCTACTTTTGAAAATGGTTTAACCATATAGTCATCGCAACCGAGTTCCAAGGCTTTTACCTTATCATTTTCTCTATCTTTAGCGGTCAACATAATAATAGGAATATCGGCAGTTTCCGGCAGGTTGCGCAAATAAAGTACCAAATCGATACCATCGGTCTTTGGCATCATCCAATCAACCAATAGCAAATCAGGCAGGGTGTTATTTATTTTTTTTATTGCCTGATCAACATTCAAAGCATACTCGCACTGATAACCCTCTCCTTTGAGCATCAAATGCGTCATCTCGCAGATAGCGGGGTCATCATCCACTATGAGTATACGAGCCGTCATTGTTATGTCATAAAGCTCTTGCCAACAGTAGAGAAAAAATATCGTTTTTAGCCGATATATGATGCTCTATCTTAAATCCTCCTTTATGCAGTAGCTTGGTCAATTTTTTATCGTCGAATTTTCGGCTAATCTCGGTTAACATAGATTCTCCTTTGCGTAGTTTCATCGACCGCCCGAGTTTAGCAAAGTAAATTTCCTGGTCTTTCTCCGATACTAAGCGCATTTCAACTTGACTGTCGAGCTCGTTAAAAGTGGCTTGATGCTTAAAATTATCACAAACAAAATCGGCGTCTAATTCCTGATTCAATCGCTTCAGCAAATTAAGATTAAAGCGCGCGGTTGCTCCGTCAGAATCGTCGTAAGCTGCGGTTAATATATCGGCGTCTTTAAGACGGTCTACACCCAGTAATAAAACGCCTTCTTCGCCCAGTAGATTGTTGATTTCTAGCAAAAAATCAGTTGCCTGAGCAGTATTAAAATTACCGATGGTACTACCCATAAACAGAGCCAGACAGCAACCTTCAGGTAATACCATATTGGAAAAACCGGCATGGTAATCACCAACATAAGCGTTGATATGCAACCACGGATAAGCAGATAATAACTCGTCGCTTAAATCCTTTATCGCTTCGTAGCATATATCGATAGGCCAGAAGGTACAACGAATACCTTGTCGCTCACAAGCATTCAATAGAAATCTTATTTTAGCCGATTTGCCGCAGCCAAACTCAACGATATGGTCAGGTTGCGTCTGTCCTATCAGATAATCGGCTTGCTCCTGCAAAAGTTTACTCTCCTCTCGGGTCAAGTAATAGTCCTTAGAATTACATATCTGTTCAAATAGCTCGGAGCCTTCATCATCGTAAAAATATTTAGGCGGCAAACTGAAGACATCTTTGGATAAACCTTCAATCACATCTTCTTCTAAAGTACTCGTAACTTTAATCGGCTCCAATCTATCACAATTAAAGCGACTGCCGTTCTTATTTGCTAGCTTATCCATAAGTTATACTAACCTCCTCGACATAGCACTACTGTTCAGTTCATAAATGAAACGTTAACTTTATAGTATAGCGTATGTTTATTTACTGCGATATTAATGTTGAATAGATATGGAAGCCGCCAATATAGGTACCAATTGCCGAACCGATACTACTCAATACAAAAATCATTGCAATTTTTGCTACTCTATTCTGTCGCCATCCCGACCATTTCGCAGTATCTTTTTTAAGGTTAGCAAAATCGGAGACGCGAGGTTTTTTCAGAAACAGTTCGACTAGAGCTGCCACCATACCGGCGCCAACAGTCGGATTAATAGAGGTTAGCGGTGCGGCAAAAAACACCGCAATTATAGTCAGCGGGTGGGCGGCGGCTATTAACGCGCCGACGGCAGCTAATCCACCGTTAATTAATATCCAATCAATCACTAGTTCAAAGCCTAGTTGTACTTCTTTGGTAAATCCGTAGCCGAAACCAGCAAGTATCACGAAGACCACCAGCCACGGTAGTAGACGGATAATTCTTTTACGCGGTGGCACCGTTTCAAGATCACTGATGATTGCTTCAGCATTGTCGTTTGGTTGTTTTAATTGACGGACAACACCGGGCAGATGCGCAGCACCGACAATCGCCAGCAAAGAATTCGGTTTATCATGGTCGATAAATTGCTTGACCTTGGTAGCCATATAAGTGTCGCGCTCGTCGAGCAATATCTTTTTAAGATTGCGCAGCGACATCGGTATTTGTTCAAACATAGCCTCTAGAGTTCGGCCTTGCTTGATGCGCTCTACTTCTTCTACTGAAACCTCTTCGGTATAAAACAAACTGGCAACCAGCGTATTAAATAACACCAGCTTCCGCCACCACGATAAGCTGGCGTATAGTCGCTTAAAAGTCACGCCTATATCCCGATCAACGATAGCCAGCGACAAGTTGCGTTGTTTAGCGATACGCAATGCTTCCTTAAACTCTAAACCGGGCTCCACTCCCAGACTTTCGGCAACACGCTGCTGATAACCGCCTAAAATTAATATCGCAACCACTCTAAAAACTTTGTGTTGGCGTATCACTTGCGCCAAATCCATATTCAGAAAGCGATCAGGTGACAACAGTGTGTCATAGCGGCTCTGGCAAAGTTCTACTGCAACCGAATCGTAGTCGTCGCCTTTTAATAACGCACTTACTTTATTGGAACTAGCTTGGGATACATGGGCAGTACCCAGCACTGTAATCCGCGTACCTTGATATTCAACCTCTACCAGAGGTTCTTCCAGAGGTTCTTGTTCGGATTGCTCTTTATCCATCGCTACCGCAGACCTTGCAGCCAACATTCTTGGTCAAGCGTAATTCTCGCCAACTCATTGCCAGTGCATCGAACAACAGCAAACGTCCAACTAATGAGTCTTTGATTTGCAGTAAAATCTTTATTGTCTCTATCGCTTGTATACTGCCGACCACACCCACTACTGGCGACAAAATCCCATTGGCAACACAACTTTCGTCGACATAACTCCCTTTGTTATAAAGGCATTGGTAGCATGGGCTGTGGGGATTGCGAGCATCAAATACGCTCATCTGTCCTTCCATGCGTATAGCAGCCCCGTATACCGAAGGCTTTCGTGCTTGCCAGCACGCTTCGTTGATAGCATAACGTACCTCAAAATTATCGCTGGCATCAATGACTACATCAACATCCGCAACTTGCTCTTGCAAAAAGTTAAAATCCATTTTCTTATCTATAGTCGTGACTTTGATGTCGGGGTTTAGCTGGTATAAAGTTTCTCTTGCAGACTCGGTTTTTCGTCTATCAATGCTGCTGCTGTTATGTATCAGTTGTCTTTGTAGATTTGTTAGATCAACACAATCGTGATCTGCTATCAGCAGATGTCCTACTCCGCTCGCCGCCAGATACATTGCTGAAGATGAACCCAGACCGCCTAAACCGACGATGAGCACTCGCGATTTCAGTAATTTCTCTTGCCCTTCTATGCCTATTTGAGGCAATAGAATATGGCGGCTATAGCGCGACAGAGCTCGGTCGCTCAGACCGGTTGTCATTGAGATTGACGATTCTTTAACGCTGCTTGTTGTTCCTCGGTCATTGGCTTTTGATAAAGTGCTTTCCATTCTTTATAAGGCATCCCGTATATCATCTCGCGCGCATCCTCGTAGTCGAGCTTTATATTGTGCTCTTCGGCTACTGCAACATACCACTTTGCCAAACAATTCCTACAGAAGTCTGCTAAGTTCATCAGATCTATATTTTGCACTTCGGTTTTATTTTGTAAATGTGTGATTAATTTGCGATACACGGCAGCTTCTAATTGAGTACGTGTGTTGTCGTCTATCTGTGTCATAATTACCTCGTCGTCAAGTTATTTTCGGCTTTCCGAATTTCATTTGCTTTGTATTGTATAACACTATATATACTGCCAGACATTTTTTCTACAGCATAGTCTAAAGCTATTCGGTTTTATGAGGATAACTCAATAGCACGACGCACTGCCAATAACAAACTATGCGCATCGGCACGACCGCTACCAGCCAATTCCAGAGCAGTGCCGTGGTCAACCGATGTGCGCACAAAAGGTAAGCCTAAGGTGATATTGACGATATTGCGGAAGCCGATACTTTTTATAACTGCTAAACCTTGATCGTGATACATTGCTAAAACTACATCGCACTGGGCGAGCTGTTCGGGTGTAAACGCGGTGTCTGCGGAGAGCGGACCGAACACGCTCATCCCTTCGTCGGCACAGGCTTTTATTGCTGGGGCTATCACCTTGCTCTCTTCGTTGCCTAGATAACCTTGTTCGCCAGCGTGCGGGTTTAATCCACAGACCGCAATGCGCGGTGCATTTATCTTAAATCGGGTGCTCAAATCGTCGTGCAGTATGTTGATTGTCTCCTTCAATAACGCATAAGAAATAGATTGCGGCACTGCACTCAGAGGGATATGGGTGGTTGCTAAAGCGACGCGCAAACCTTTAGTCTCCAATAGCATCACGCTATCGCATCGGCAAGCTTGAGCAAGGTATTCAGTATGGCCACTAAAAGAAATACCAGCTCGACATATCGCCGCTTTATTGACAGGTGCGGTAACCAGAGCATCGTACTTACCTGTCCGACAACCCTGCACAGCAATATTTAATTGCTCAACCACTTGCTGAGCGTTGCACGGGTCAGTCGTGCCGGCGATAACTGGTGTTTTTAGTGGCACATTAACAACGCTCAACACGCCATCGCCGAGATGGGGATGTGGTTGGTTTATACTAGAGTTATCAATCGTCACGCATTTTCCAATTTGATTGGCGCGTTCTAGTAGTGATCTGTTGTTGCCGATTATCACCAGCGATACATCGGGCATAGGCGTGTGGGCAAGTGTGACTAACAGATCCGGCCCTATACCAGCCGGTTCACCAGCAGTGATTGCAATAATTTTCATCCTACGCTGGCTGCGCTCAAAGTCTAATGTCTATATGTTGGCTTTCGCGTAACCTGAGTAGCCACTCGTTTATCGCTTCTGCAGATTTTTCTCTACGCAGTTGAGCAATGATATTTTGCCGTTGTATATCGCCGCTGATATCTTGTTTACGTTCACCCAGTACTTCCAATAAATGCTGTCCGAATTCGGTCGCAAAAGGGCCTATCACTTGACCATGAGTGGCTTGCTCTACTTGCTGTGCAAACTCCTTCGCTAAACCTTGCGTAGGCAGCCAACCGAGGTCGCCTCCTTTGAAACCACTACCGGGATCTTGAGAATACCGCTTCGCCAGAAGTTCAAAACTCTCACCATTTTCTATGCGCTTTTTGATAGCAAGTAGTTTCTTGCGTATGTAGGAATCGGAATTCATAGCATCGGTTCTTAGCAATATATGGCGGATATGATATTGCTGTTCAACCATCCTCGGTTGCTGCTCGGCTTGCTTGTCGTCTAGACTGAACAGATAAATTCGGTCAGCGGTTTTGATAATTTGTGTTACATCTCCGATGTTCATATTGAGCACTTTTGCTTGTAATAATTCGGGTAACTGCTTAAGTCGTCTAGGTTCCGATTTTTTGTAACTGACAGAAGCATTCTTGGAGGCAGCCTTAGCTAATTTTGAAAAATCGTTCTCGTATAACATTTTTTTTCGTAGCTGCTGAAACCACAACCGTAATTTCTCGCGTTCGGTTTCTATCTCTGGCAATTCCGCCGACAAATAGGAAAAACGAAATAAAGTTTTAGCATTGAGTTCCCTTAAACTCGTCTCTATTTCCGCATCAGAAACCTGTATTCCATCAACCACTTGCTGTCTGAGCTGCGAGATGATTAATTCTTGACGCACTGACTCGCGCATCTCGCTATAACTACCCTGCTGTTGCTCTATTTGCGCCTTCATCTCGGCAAGTGTTTGACCGTTATTCTCAGCAATGCGCACCAGCATACTATCTAGAGCAACTTCATCTACCGCTATACCTAGTCGTTTAGCCTCCTGTAGCTGCAACTTGACAACTATCAACTGTTCCAAAACATTGGCAACCAATACATCAGGTGGCGGTATTTGTTGTTCTTGCCGACTCAGGTTCTCTCTGACACGCGCTACAGTCATAGCCAACTCACGCGAACTAATTGCCACATCACCTACCACCGCAACAACTTTATCTATCACCTTTGGTTGCGCAACTACAGGCGTAGAAATAGTAGCGGCAATCAGGAGCATTACAATAAAACTGAAAGCTACTTGTCGTTTAGATAGCAATACTAAGTTCGTCATATAGTTTTTTTGAAAAGTCTTTTCCATCATTATTTTTCCGTGATTTCCTAATCTATTATATCCATACCGCGGCTAAAACTCCCTAAATTCAATTCCTACAGGCTTAGCGTAGCGGACCTTCCAAGAAAACCTTAACCCGGACACGGATGACGGCAGGTGGTCGGGTCACTGCTATCATGTAGTGCTCCTTTGTCTTGCCATCTTGGGCGGTCACTACGACCGTAATCGTGGTGACTTCACCTGCGGCTAGTGCAATGCCACTACTTGCGCTGCCACTCTCTACCTCTGCCGCCTCCACCGTGATAGTTGCATCGGCATTAGTCGCCGTCGGCGTCACCGTTATCGTTCCCGTTGTAACTGCGATAGTTGCGCTCGGATGATTTGCTGTCGGCGTCACCGTTATCGTGGTTGTCGCATTGGCAACCTCAACTGTGTAATCTAATGTATCGCGCATAAAGGGTGGCATTAATGTGCCTGTCGACACCGTCAAGTCACTTAAACTCGCATCACTACTCGGCGGTCGGCTGACTGCTATCGTATAAGTATTTGTAGTGCCGTCTTGGGCGGTCACTACCACCGTAATCTTGGTGACTTCACCTGCGGTTAATGGAATGCCACTACTTGCGCTGCCACCATTCACTGTGATACCCGCATCAGGATCACTTGCTGTCGGCGTCAATGTTATCGTGGTTATCGTATTGGCTACTGATACTGTATAACTCTGTATATCGCTCATAAAGTCTGGGCTTAATATGCCTGCCGACACCTCCAATGCGCTTAAGCTCGCATCATTGCTCAGCGGTCGACTTACTGCTATCGTGTAAGTATTTTCAGTGCCGTCTTGGGCGGTCACTACGACTGTAATCGTCGTTGTGCCACCTTCGGCTAAGGCAATGCTTCCACTTGCACGACCACTAGCCGCTGCATCTTTATTCACTGTGATAGTTGCTCTCGGATGTCTCGCTGTCGGGGTCACTATTATCGTTCTCGTCGCATTGGCAACCATCACTGTGTAGTCTTGTATGTCGCTACTAAAGGGCTGACTTAATATGCCTGCCGATACCATCAAATCACTTAAGTTGGCATCAAAACTAGGCAATAAAGCACCACAGTTAGGTTGTCCGGATATACCACAGGCTGGATTGTTGTCATCAGGACCTCTTGTATATTTAAGCACCGGATATTGCAATGAATTACCAAAATCCCAGTTGGCAGTACTCCATTCGCTATATATGCCGGTTGCCGCAGTAGGTGACTGCAGTGCCTCAGTGCTCTGAGGGCTACTGTTCTTTATACTGCCATCTCTGAAGCCGATTAAGCCGCCTACATGAATACCTCCTGTCACATCACCCGTTGCATAGCTGTTCGCTATACTGCCATCATTGTCGCCGACTAAACCACCTACACTACCCTGTCCCCTCACATCACCTGTCGCATAGCTGTTCGTTATACTACCAATACCAACATTATTTCCGACTAAACCGCCTACCTTATCCTGCCCAGTCACAGCACCCATCGCATAGCTGTTCGTTATACTACCAAAATTGGAACCGACTAAACCGCCTACACGACCACCCTGCCCAGTCACAGTACCCATCGCATAACTGTTCGTTATCGTTATACTATCCTCATCATTGTAGCCGACTAAACCGCCTACCTTATCCTGACCAGTCACAGCACCCATCGCATAACTGTTTGTTATACTACCACCATTGAAGCCGACCAAACCGCCTACCTCATCCTGCCCAGTCACAGCACCCATCGCATAGCTGTTCGTTATACTACCATTTCTTCCATTGGAGCCGACTAAACCGCCTACACGACCACCC
>JACONC010000016.1 GCA_014323925.1 Chromatiales bacterium
GTAATCTCCTTAGTTAGGTTTTTATGAAAATAAAGAGATTATACAATTACTTACATATCCTCACTTATCAAATTCTGTGACTAAAACTTTCTAGTGCCTATAGTGCCAGAAACATTTGATTTCACAATAATTTATGGTATTATTGTTCGCACTATATAATCTAATTTAAAATAATTTACGTTAAGTAGAAAAGATAAAGTGATATTTCCTTGATAAAGCAAAGAACATTAAAGAACTCTATTGAAGCAGTAGGAATAGGTCTTCACACTGGTAAGAAAATAAAATTGGCATTGCACTCAGCGCCGGCTAATACGGGCATTGTATTTCGCCGCGTTGACTTAAAAGAAATTGCTGAGATTCCAGCACACGCGCGCAATGTGACGGACACTCGGCTTTCAACGACTTTGGGTATAGATAATACGCATATCTCTACGGTTGAACATTTACTGGCTGCTATCGCAGGTTTAGGCATAGATAATTTGTATGTTGATGTAGATGCCCCTGAGGTACCGATTATGGACGGTAGCGCAGGTCCTTTCGTATTTTTGTTACAGTCCGGTGGTATAGAAGAGCAAAATGCACCCAAAAAGTCTATACGCATAAAAAAAGAAATTAAAATAGAGGATGAAGATAGATGGATATGTTTAAAACCTCATGAAGGGTTTAAGATTGCGTTTACTATTGATTTTGACCACCCAGTATTTCAGTCTCGTGAGCAGCGGGTTGAAATAGACTTTAGTGATACTTCTTTCGTAGCTAGTGTAAGTCGCTCTAGAACCTTCGGTTTTCTTCGCGACTACGAGAAATTACGTGAACGGGGATTGGTTTTAGGTGGCAGTTTGGAGAATGCTATCGTCGTAGGCGAACATCGTATCATGAATGAGGATGGACTGCGCTCGGAAGATGAATGTGTAAAGCATAAAATACTTGATATCATCGGAGATTTATATCTGCTTGGACACGGCTTAATCGGCTGCTGCGAGGGTTATAAGTCTGGACACGAGTTGAACAATCGTTTACTAATTAAGCTACTTGAGGATGTTGAAGCATGGGAAGAGATTTCTCTTCAAGATGCTTACGCTACCGTTCCTCCTATTATTTATCCCTTGACTGACGATTATGCTTAAGTAATTATTTCGACCTTGTCGCCTACAGCAGAGAGTTTAGTCTTTTGATAGTATTCTAGAGACCTTAATACGCACTTTCCTAATGCTGGGTGGTAAGTCAGTGCTAAATTCTTCTTTCAGTTGCGTCAATATCTCGCGCTGATGACAGCGCATATAAATAGCATGGTGAGGGTAATCAGTAATCAGAACGATATGGTCTTTTTCATAGCCGCCTACCCAGCAGTGTGCCGCTATTTCCTGCGGTAGTCTACTGTGGACACTAGCACTCATAGCCGCAAGCAACTCAACCTTGCCGAGTAAATCGGGGTTAATTAAATCGCAGAGTTTTTTCATGTCAATCTGTTTATCCTTATAAAAGATTAAGTTTACTGTAAAATGTTCGTTATGCACAATATACCCGTAACTTATAGCATACCTGTTGCCCGCAATAGTGTATCTGATCCACTCCTACAACTTAGTGGTATATTGGATTGCGCTATCTTACTGAGGTTCTACAGCAAACCGTATGGGCTACTGCAACATGCGTCACATTATTGCAGAGTCCTACTCACGCTCTAGTGACTTAGTATCGCGAGTATTAAAAATCAATAAAATATATTTTTGTAATGTTCCAACTTATTAGCAATCTTCTGCCATCCAGAAACGACCGCCTGCTCAAAAAATATTGGAAAGTCGTTAATGAAATCAATGCTTTAGAAGAGCAATACAAAGGTATAGACGATAGTGAGTTACTCTCTAAAAAGGATCAACTCAAAGCACATTTGTCGCAAGGTCAAAGCCTCAATAGTCTTTTGCCTGAGGCTTTTGCTGCGGTTAGAGAGGCAGCGTCGCGGGCATTGAATATGAGACACTTTGATGTTCAGTTAATTGGCGGCATGGTTTTACACGACGGCAAGATAGCCGAGATGCGTACTGGTGAAGGTAAAACCTTCGTTGCGCCCTTAGCTGCTTACTTGAATGCGCTTACCGAACAAAGCGTGCATATTGTCACGGTCAATGATTATTTGGCTCGTCGGGATTCCGAATGGATGGGTTCGGTATATAAAAAGCTAGGGCTTAGCGTGGGCGTAGTAGTTTCAGGGCAGTCACATGAAGAGCGAGTTGCTGCATATCAAGCTGATATCACTTACGGTACAAATAACGAGTTCGGCTTTGATTATTTACGCGACAACATGGTATACGAAGCATCTCGAAGAGTTCAGCGTGGACATTACTTTGCCGTTGTTGACGAGGTTGACTCTATACTGATAGACGAGGCGCGCACACCATTGATTATATCTGGTCCTACTGATGAGAGTTCCGATGTTTATTATCAAGTTGATAAGTTGGTGCAGCGCCTTAAGCCTAGTTTAGGCAGCTCTGGGGAGGGCGATTATACGGTTGACGAAAAATCTCGTGTAGCACTGCTGACTGAGACCGGGCATCAGCATATAGAAGAAGCTTTGATAAAAGCAGGGTTGTTGAGAGAAGATCAAAGTCTTTATGATCTTAATAATGTTAATTTATTGCACCATGTGGGCGCTTCACTTAGAGCACATAGCCTATTTAAGAAAAATGTTGACTACTTAGTACGCAATGGTAAAGTTTTAATTGTTGACGAGTTTACTGGTCGCGTGATGGCTGGGCGCCGCTGGGGCGATGGTTTGCATCAAGCGGTAGAAGCCAAAGAGGGTGTGCGTATAGAACGAGAAAACCAAACGCTTGCATCGATTACTTTTCAGAATTATTTTCGCTTGTATCAGAAACTCAGCGGTATGACTGGCACTGCCGACACCGAAGCACAGGAGTTTCAAGACATATACGGTTTAGAAGTTGCTGTTATCCCAACTCATGTATCTATGGTTCGTGAAGACGAACCTGATGCAGTCTACATGTCAGAGCGAGAGAAATTTGAAGCGATATTGGCAGATATACACTCAAGCGTTGAAATCGGACAACCCACCCTAATCGGTACGGCATCCATTGCAGTCTCCGAACATTTGTCGAAGATGATGACCAAAGCCAAAATAAAACACCAAGTGCTCAATGCTAAACACCACGAAGCTGAATCAAAAATTATTGCTCAAGCCGGCCGTCCTCGAGCTGTGACTATTGCTACCAATATGGCCGGGCGTGGCACCGATATTGTATTGGGTGGGTCGCTTGAGGCAGAGCTTGCAGAAGCTGACGAAAGCAAGCATGAGGCGATACGAGATGATTGGCAAGTGCGCCATCAACAGGTGTTAGAATCAGGTGGTTTGCGAGTGATTGGCACCGAACGCCACGAATCAAGACGCGTTGACAACCAGCTACGCGGTCGTTCAGGTCGTCAAGGTGACCCTGGATCTAGCCGCTTTTATTTGTCTTTGGATGATAGTCTAATGCGCATTTTCGCCGGTGATAAAGTTCAATCCTTAATAGAGAAACTGGGTATGCAGGAAAGTGAAGCGATAGAACATCCGTGGATGAATAGGGCGATAGAGAATGCTCAACGTAAAGTGGAATCGCATAACTTTGATATACGCAAGAACTTACTGGAATACGACGATGTAGCGAATGAACAACGACAAGTTGTTTACAAACAAAGAAACGAGTTGATGGAAACCGAACAAGTCCATGAGCAAATTGTTGATATACTAAGTGAGGTAGGTGAATCAGTTGTCGAGCGATATGTACCTGACGGACATTTGGAAGAGCGATGGGATGTGCAAGCTCTTGAGCAGAACCTTGCTAAAGAGTTTGGCTTGCAGTTGGCGCTCAATGACTGGGTCTCCAAGCAAGCTGATATTTCAGCTTCAGCTATACGCGAGAAAGTATGTGATGCAATGCACGAAACATACCAAGCAAAAGAGGATATTTTTGGCAACGAGGCTTTATATAGAATAGAAGTTGTTTTTATGATGAGAGTTTTAGATAATCACTGGAAGGAACATTTAGCTAATATGGATCATTTGCGTCAAGGCATTGGTTTGCGTAGTTTTGCTCAAAAAAACCCTAAACAAGAGTATAAAAGAGAAGCGTTTAGAATGTTCGAGCTGATGCTAGATACTGTTCGTTACAACCTTGCTTCAGCACTAATGAGATTAGTTAAAGAACCGGAATTCCAGTTAACACAGGCTAGCGAAAGAAATGCAATTGATTATCGGCATAAACAACCGAAGAGCATTTTGTCGCCGCCATTATCAGCACCTGATACTAGATTGAAGTCCGATTCACCACCTGATGTTATGCAGCGGCAGCCGCAACCAGGCGGACAATCGTTCAAACCCAGTACGGTGCGACGCACGCATAAAAAGCTTGGTCGCAACGAACCTTGTTTTTGTGGGTCTGGGAAAAAATATAAGCACTGTTGCTATGGAAAAGCAAAATAAGCCGATACCCATTAAAGGCATATCCATCGCTACGGCAGCTTGTGGCATACGCTATCGCGGGCGAGACGATCTGGTATTGATGGAATTGTCCGAACAGACTACTACCGCCGCATGCTTTACGCGTAATGCGCTTAAGGGTGCGCCGGTAATATTGGCTGAACAACACTTACGCACGACACAGCCACGCTATCTGCTTATCAATGCAGGTAATGCGAATGTAGGATTAGGCCTAGCCGGCATTGCCGATGCCGAAGCATGTTGTGTAAAAGTTGCCGATTTAGCTGGTGTAGATACTCAACAAGTTTTGCCTTTTTCGACCGGACTGATAAGTGAACGCTTACCGCTTTCTAAAATGATATCTGCTATTCCATACTTGTTCGAAGATCTGACATCAGATCATTGGTTAACTGCGGCGCAAGCAATTATGACTACCGATACTATTGCTAAATGGTTTAGTGTGAAAGTACCACTTGGTAGTGAGAAAATTTCTATCACCGGTATTGCTAAAGGCTCAGGAATGATTTGTCCTAATATGGCGACTATGCTTGCTTATATTGCAACCGATATAAAAATTGATCAACAAACGACCCAACAGTTGTTGTCGGATGCCGTGGCAATCTCATTTAACTGCATTACGGTCGATGGAGATACTTCGACCAATGATGCCTGTGTATTGCTTGCCAGTGGAGCATCTGAAATAGACTGGGATTTGCTCTCTGCCAATCAAAGAGCTACTTTTATTGAAGCATTGCAAACAGTGATGCAAGAACTGGCAAAAATGATTATCCGGGATGCTGAAGGTGCCGGACATTTTATAGAAATACGGGTAGAGCAAGCGTGCTCTTATGAAGAGGCAAAGCAAGTCGCCTATACGATTGCGCATTCACCATTAGTCAAAACGGCCTTTGCTGCTGCTGATCCAAACTGGGGTAGGATTATCGCTGCGATTGGGCGTAGCGGATTAGAAGAACTAGATATGAATAAGGTCAGCTGTTTCATAGGAAGTCACCGCTTGTATCATTGCGGTGCAGTAGATCCTAACTACGACGAAGAGGTTGTCAAAACAGCTATGATGCAAACCGAAGTCGGTTTACGGGTATTGCTTGGCAGAGGCACCGAAAGAGCCTGTCTATGGACCTCTGATTTAACCGAAGACTATGTGAGAATTAATGCCGGCTACCGCAGTTGAATCAACGGCACCTATTGCGGTTGTACTAGGCGTTGTTTTACGAGAAGGTAGGGTGCTGGTTGGTTGGCGAGATAGCAAACTGCATCAGGGCAATTGTTGGGAGTTCCCAGGCGGTAAAGTTAAAGCAACCGAAACGCGATTCCAAACTCTGCTACGTGAATTGCACGAAGAGGTTGGTATCACAATCAAAAAAAAAAGTGTTGAACCACTCATTGCGTTTGAATGGCGTTACGATGCGCAAAGATATTTTTTCAGCGTATATCTGATAAAAGATTATAGTGGTGAACTTAAACTCGATTTTTATAGCCGCCTAAAGTGGCAAGCTCTAGAAACTCTTAAAGAGAGCGATTTCCCACCAGCTAATCGTGCGATTATAAAATCGTTGTTATTGCCGAATCGTTATTTAGTAACTCCCGTAGGGCTCGATCTTGCGGCCATAGAAAAAGGTCTTACAGTAGCGTTTCAATCAGGTATATCTATGGCTGTTTTTCGTGCACCTAAACTGGATAATAAAACTTATATAGATAGTGCACGTAGATTGCTGTTGCAGAATCCGGTTTTCAATACTGGATTATTGATACACAACCATCCGACACAAGTTCATGAACTCAATGCCGCAGGCGTGCAACTTAGTGCCGAGCACGCCAAAAAATACTGTTCTCGTCCAGTATCAAAAGAAGTGCTACTTGCTGTTTCTTGTCATAGCCGACTGGAATTAGAACATGCTTGCCGCATAGATGCCGATTTTGCCTTGCTTGGACCTATTAAAATAACCCCTAGCCATCTAGACGATTCTGTTTTAGGGTGGACTACTTTTAAGATACTTGCCGAATCCGCCCCAATGCCGGTCTATGCAATAGGAGGACTCGAAATTGGCGACTTAGCGAAATACCGGGCATATGGCGCACAAGGTATTGCCGCGATTCGTGGGTTCTGGCCTTTATGAATATCGTCTGTAATTGTAGCGACATACTATACAGCATATATACTTTCAGAAGAAGTATAGTACAATTTCTCATCATAACTTCAATAAACATGGTGATTTAATTTTGATTTATGCAGTAATTCAAACGATTCAGCTATTAGGGCGCCGCGTGCTAATCAAGATTAGCTGGCTCGCCGGTGGTTTGATTTTTTCTGGTCTATTTCAGATATTACCGCTGATACTTATCCTGCCGATGATACGCATAATAGCTCGGCCTAGCAAGCAAGTACAGGGGGTGCCTAGAGCAATGAGACGGTTGCTTCCGGAGGATACAGTAAATACTTTGGATCAGCTTATAGTATCGACAGATACCAAAACATTAATAATATCGGTTGTAGCCATAGCAGTATCACTATTCGGAATACAAGCTTTAATAACCGGCTATACAAAAAGATACCTAGCTAACTTTCTAATACAACAGCAATATATATTGGCTAACAAATTATTTAATAACTACGTTCAAAAAGATGTATTTAGCTATAGTAATCCGCTTAAGGCGATAGATCTTGGTTGCAGTGCTTTAGCCAAAATTTTGGGCGGCACTATAGAATCTCTTTTCAATATTGTGATGTTCTCTATGTTAGCTTTTATTTTGATTTTTATATACCCCTTGCCTGGTTCAGCTACCGTCTCTGTTACTATTTTAGCTACGCTATCAATGGCTTTCATCATCCAGCCTAGGATGAATCGTGTGCTTCTAGAGTTGCGACTATCTGTGGGTCAAGCAGGGCGAGCATTAGCCGAGAATATGAAGGCCATTAAAGAAATAAAATTGATGGGCAGAGAGCGTCACTTCTTAAATAATTACTTAGAAGGCCAAGTTAACAAGCAAGCGCAAGAAAAATTGAAGGAGAGATATAACACTATAATGAATGTGATATCAATAATTATAAAATATGCAGGACTCGCAGCCGGAATGGTATTGGCTATATACACTCTTCCAAAAGAGGCTTTATCAGGTTTTGCAATGATTTTTATAATGCTTTCAATGAGAATGGTTGCGTATGCAAATGCAACAATTGTCAAAACTAAAACAGTTTATGAATCATCTGCGGAATTGGGTCTATATTATAATACTATGCTGAAATATGATACAGAACAAACAACTGCTAGCAGATCCGAGATAGTACTTAATGAAAGCATAAAGTTTGAGGATATATACTTCAGACACACAGATGATAAATTTGATGAAGACGAAGAAGATTACGAAGCTATAGCATTATTACAAAAAGAGGAGAAAAAAGAGGAAGAGAAACTTCCATTTATATTGGAAGGTTTAGACTTTCAGATAAAAAAAGGACAGTTTGTCGGATTGATAGGACGAAATGGCTCAGGGAAGAGCACAATACTTGACTTGCTCTCTGGTTTGTTTGTTCCTACAGAAGGTAGAATATTGATAGACGGAAAACAGCTTCAAGTATCAGATAGAAAGCATTGGCGTAAGCAAATCAGCTATGTTATTCAAAACCCCTACATGGTTTCTAATACTATTTTCTATAATGTAACATTGGGATTGCCAGAGGAAGAAGTAGATAAACAATTGTTGGAAAGAGCTCTGGAGCTGTCTATGCTAGATCAAATAGTTAAACAATTACCTAAAGGTATGGACACACAGGTCGGTGTAACAGGGACAAAAATATCGGGAGGACAAGCACAACGTATAGCACTGGCTCGGGCATTTTATCAAAATCGTCCATTATTGCTTTTGGACGAAGCTACTCGTGCCATTGATTCAGCAACCGAAGTAGAAATTATGAATAAAATTTCATCTATGCGAGGTGACAAGACTCTTATAGCAGTAACCCACCGAGTACAATCGCTTAGACAATGCGATATCATTTTTGTCGTAGACAATAAAAAAATAACTGCAGCAGGTGACTATGAAACTTTATGTAAGAACAACCAGCTATTTAGATTGTTTGCTTTGGGGATGGAATCAAAGAAGAAGAAGAGGGAAGTGAAAATTCCTTCTGTTGCTTGATAAAGACTTATTTTTCCCATTCTTTTAATACCGGTGGTGTTCTTTTTTCACTCAGTTTGGCTTCGGCTTCTTGCTGATTATCGGCAAAAATTATTCTAGCGGTATCTGTATCGCTAGTTAAGTTTGCGCGTATTTTTCTAACCTGGTTTTTTGCTTCCTTGAAAGAGGTATAACAATCTAATTTTTCTATTTTACTTTCCTCCGGTTGTTTACTAATTTTATATATAAAATAAGGCATATAGCTTTATGACTGTCAAGCATTAGCTGTGCCGTGGTATAGATTGACCACATGGCGCGCTTCAGCAAAAAATAACCAACGTTCGATTAAGACACCTATTAGAGAAGATAGCAGGGCAATGAGTATTAAAGGTATTGGAGTGCCTATTTTTAGGATTGTGCCAATCAACAGCAATGCTGGCAACACAAAAGCCATAACAAAAACTGCTACGCGTAACAACAAACTTCTGTTTTTTGTGATGACATAACCAAACTCATCAGTTAAGAAGGTTCCAGAGGTATGTCCTACATCCAACAGTCGTACCGCACCGCGTGTGAAACCGGTTGCGGTAGCAATGGTTGAACCTTGGGGAGTACCAAGCCAGGTGTAATAAATAAGTTTCGATATTGCAGATATTATTATAAGCGTTAAGGAAAGGACTAAAATAGTATCAGCAAAGGTATCCGTTTCATTCAGTGTTGCCGACATTAGCAGACTTCCGGTCATCAGGGATAGCAGAATATAATTTAGCGGCGTCATTGCATTATTCCATTGTGGAATAGTTTTTAGACAAGCATAAATCATACCTGTCGAAAAAACCGTAGCCATTGCTAAGACCAGGGTAAACAGGCAGGCAATGACCCATAAAGCATACGCTTGCTCGGCAACACCTAACCACCAACCAAGCATCCACAGCGATACAACAGGGAAGAACGCAATTGCCATGACTGCTTCTCGCGCTAGCCACGATGTTTTGAAACGGCTGAATGCTCGCCAGGCATTCTTGGGATTTGCTAAGTGCAGGGTAGAAGAAAATAAACCTAAAATAATCAATATCAAACCCATAGCACACATTATTACAAATGGCTTAGCGTCGAGGGTTCCAAATAAGGAATAAAGCGATAGTATAGCGAACAAACCGAATCCTGCGCCAGAGGCTGTGGTAAAGAATATAATTGACAGCGCCGGATGCATCGTTTGTATGTTTAATAATCTATTGTTCGGTTAATCCAGTGTTTGATCTTGCCGACTAATCCTTCGTCGTCGCTATTCTCTGAAGTTATTTTTGAGTACTGTGGTGTTGGTTTAACTTCGCGCGGCGGTAAATATCTATTAACCGGATTATAATTGAGTTCGGGCATGAGTTGTGTTCCACCGCGTTGTCGGATGATTTTGGATACTTCCGATTCGGCATCGTCAAAGTCGCCGAAAAAACGAGCATGCGTAGGACAGGTGAGAACACAAGCCGGTTGGCGTTCTGCTTCGTCCAATTCAGTGTCGTAAATGCGGTCTATGCAAAGCGTACATTTTTTCATAACGCCATCTTCTCGATCTAACTCGCGTGCGCCGTAAGGGCACGCCCAAGCACAGTAATTGCAACCCATACATTTCTCTTGATCAACTAAAACGATACCGTCCTCTGGTCGTTTATACGAAGCACCTGTGGGGCAGACGGTAACACAATCAGCATCTTCACAGTGCATGCACGACATCGGAAAGTGAACTGTTTTGCTGTCTGGATAATCACCGACTTCGTAGTTACGAATGCGGTTAAACCATACGCCCGATGGATCCTTCCCGTACGGATTATAGTCGGTGAGTGGCCCGGTTGTTCCAGAGGTGTTCCACTGTTTACAGGCAACCGCACAAGCATTGCATCCTACGCAAGTATCTAAATCTATTACTAAGCCTAGCTTCACTTGAACCCTCTTGTAATGATATCTTTGAATGTGCGTGTTAGGTGTACCGCCTTATGCGATTGATAACGCAATAACTTATCCAATGAATGTTTCCCAGATTCCACTCGTGTCTCGAATATAGGTTGTATACCTGCAACATCTCCATTTGCAGGATAGATTTTTACACGTAAATCGTACCACGCCGCTTGTCCGGTAATTGGATCAGCATTAGCAACGGAGCGGTTATATAAATCATGTGGAAGTAGTTCGTCAATTAGATGGTTTAACAAAAATCCCTCGTTAGCTTCGTTAGCATTTTTGGAGAGTCCCCAAGTGCCTTGGGCTTTGCCTATTGCGTTCCAAGTCCATACGGTGTCTTCTTGTACGCCCTCCATTAGTTTTACTTGCACGCGCATTTTAGAATTACGTGACTCTATCCATACCCAAGATAAATCTTTAATACCCATTTTTTCAGCACGCTTTCTATTCATATAGAGAAAGTTTTTTGCAATAATTTGCCTGAGCCACGGGTTTTGCGAGTCCCAAGAGTGGTACATCATCATAGGACGTTGAGTGATAGCGTAAAAAGGGTAATCTTTTTGATTATATACTTTTGGCGTTTGCTCAAGGGGTGTGTAGTGAAATGGCAGAGGATCACAGAACATCTTGATGCGTTCTCGATCATTTTGTTGCGGCGGCTGTGGTCCCTCGTAGCTACCCATCGCTGCTAAGCGAAATTTTTGTAAAGTCTCGGAATAGAGTTCTATCACTATAGGTTCGGCACTACCGTTGAAGCCAGCCTCTTTAGCAAACTCTAAATAGTCTTTATTGGCAAAACGATAAAAGCGCATGTGCTCAGGTAGTTCGTAATGTAAAAAGCATTTATTTTCTATATAGCTTTCCCATTGTTTAGGATTGGGTTCACCACGCAGATGCTTGCTGCCATCGCTCCCACGCCAACCTGCTAAAAATCCGATACCAGGTGCTTTCTCAAAATTTACTATGAAATCTTTATAGTCTACATATTTAGCAGTACCGTCCTCATTGATGAATGCGGGGAATTTTAAGCGGGTAGCGAGTTCGACCATGACTTCTTGCCAAGGTCTTACATCGCGATCCAGCTCCAATACTGGCGCACGGATGGAGTCGCAGATTGCATCCGGATCAGAGATAGGCCTATCCAATAGAGAAATAGTATCGTAGCGTTCTAAGTAAGTGGTATCAGGCAAAACCAAATCGGCATACTGAACTATTTCCGAGTTAAAGGCGTCAATGACGACTAGGAACGGAATTTTATATTCTCCGTCAACATTCTTAGCTTTTAGCATGTTCTGTATCTTGGCAACATTCATCGCCGAATTCCAACTCATATTTGCCATAAATAACATCAAGGTGTCTATCGTATAAGGGTCGCCGTTTACCGCGTTAGTTATCACACTATGCATCAAACCGTGATTGGCTAATGGTGCTTCCCACGAATACGCTTTGTCTATACGCAGAGGCTGACCTTTCTCATCAATAACTAAATCCTCTGGACATGTAGGAAAGCCTAGTGGAGGCGCCGACAAAGGTTTCTCGGCAACACTTCGTTGGGCGGGTTTTAATGGTGGCGGAATATGTTTGGGATAAGGGGGCTTGGCACGATGCGCACCAGGGCAATCAACGGCACCAAGCAAAATTTGCAATAAATGAATCGCCCTACAGGTTTGAAAACCGTTTGAATGTGCTGATATGCCACGCATTGCATGCATAGACACTGGTCGCCCGATAAAACGATCATGATGCCGGCCGGCACTATCAACCCACTGGCAAGGTATTTCTATGGTTTCTTCAAAGGCTATATGTGCCATCTCAAGGGCTAGACGTTCTATCGTATCAGGCTTAACACCACACACGGCAGATGCTTGGCGGGGGGCGTATTTTTCGTCCAGATATCGCTCTGAAAGAGCTGTGAATACGGTTTTTAATTTAATGTTGTCTTTGCCTTGATAGTCACCGAATAACGCAGGTTGTGTGCCGCTAATTGCAGCCGATGTAAGGGTCCCATGCTTCAAATCCCATATATAGGGTTTGCCTTCTCTATCGCGGTATATCAAACCATCGTCACAACCACCCGGATTGTTAATCAGTAAATAGGGCGCATTGGTATAACGGGCCAGAAATTCCCAATCAAATAGTTTGTTCTTTAACAACACATGCACCATAGATAAGGCAAGCATCGCATCACTACCTGGGATGATTGCAATCCATTCGTCGGCAATCGCCTGATAGCCTGTACGCACTGGGTTGATAGCGACGAATTTACTACCTTGCCTCTTGAGTTTTTCTAAACCGATTTTAATAGGGTTAGAGGAATGATCTTCGGCAACCCCCCAAAGCATAAAATATTTAGTCCGCTGCCAATCGGGCTCACCGAATTCCCAAAATGAATAACCCATTGTATAAAGACCGCCGGCTGCCATGTTAACCGAACAAAAACCACCGTGAGCTGCCCAGTTGACAGTGCCGAATTGTTGTGCCCATAATCCCGTTAATGCTTGCATCTGATCTCGCCCAGTGAAATAAGCAAGCTTTTTGGGGTCAGTCTTCCTAATTTTATCTAGTCGCTCAACCAGTATGTCCAATGCCTGTTGCCAGGAGATCTCTTCAAATTCACTATCACCACGCTCGGCATTTGATTTGCGTAACATAGGTTTCTTTAGCTTGGCAGGAGAGTACTGTTTCATAATACCCGCGTTACCTTTTGCGCATAATACACCGCGGTTGACCGGATGATCTTGGGTGCCTTGGATGAAACGAATTTTATTGTTTTCCAGTGTTACCTTGATACCGCAACGGCAGGCACACATGTAGCAGGTAGTATGCTTTATTTCTTGCTCGGCGTGATTTTCAAAATAAGGTAGGGTGCCGTCGGCATTATTTTCTGTAGCTACTTTAGTAGGCAAAGATTTTCTCCCGTTGAATAATTATCTAAAGCAATGGATTTTACCATTAGCAGTAATGAAAGCAAAACCGCCCTCTGTGCTTTGGTTTAACAACTGCCGTCTGTACTTACAATTTTGTCCCCAAAACGATGCCTTTGCGGCGCATATCCAGTAAAATCTGTGGAGCATTTTCTAGCGCAGCGTCTATATTAGCCGGGCAGTATTGTTCAGCAACAGCAACAACGGCAGCGTAGCCGCTGCTGTCAGGGTGTTCGGATAGGTAATCTAATAAAATCACAGTGATAGCATTGAGCAATATATAGCGCACCTTATCATTGGCGTCTCTGCAAATTACAATCCAATAGATCTCGTTAGTTTTTTCAGTCGGCCGGAAGTTGCGGTTGATGCGATGTACCGGCCATTGATAGCCGTGCCACTGTGCCACTGGCGATAATACTGGTTGCCCTTCTATCAAGTCACCATCAGCGTCTATTGCTGATCTATCGCTGTCGTCTTCTGCGATAGATACTACGAGCTCTGCATATTCGTAATGCGCTAATTCGTATAAGAAAGGAGGGTCGCAACGACGCGGAGTATGCTCTTTTTCTAGATATGCGACGAATTCTTCAGCGATATCAGTGAAATATGGTGAGTGGCATTGATGGTGAGAATAAAAAGAGCGCGCCAATGCACTCCAGTCGCCGGCTTCGTAGAGGCTTTTCAATACCGGAAATCCGCGCGATATAAACCCCAGCATGTTCTTGAAAAACAGCTGTCTATAGATATCAAGACGACGATCCTCCAAACCTAGCGGCGGTGCATGATGTTGTGGGTCGCGCAAGTGATCGGCGAGTTGGCGTTGCACTTGTTGAAAGTCAAGTGCAGGATTGTGCTTACCCATTCAAGGGGTGCTCAATTGATTCAAGGTCTTTCTGCATGGTGCGAATGCGGGCAACTTCGGCAAGTAAGTTGTCAAAGTTGGGGAAATTGAAGTCGCGCTCCAAAAGTGTAGGGACAGTACCGAATAGCTTGTATGCTTTGCTCAGCAGAGCCCACACTGGTTCTATAATGTCGGCACCGTGAGTGTCGACGATGAGGTCGTCAGCTTCGTTATAGTGTCCGGCGATGTGGCAGTATGCCACTCGCTCGGCGGGCAGTTCTTTGAGGTATTGCTCAGGATCAAATTTGAAATTAACCGAATTAACATAGACATTATTGACATCCAATAATAACCGGCAGTCAGATTTTTCCAGCACTTGATTGATAAAATCGGTCTCACGCATTACTTGTGCCGGTGCTATATACGCGGAGATATTTTCTATCGCAATGCGTTGGCCTAGAAAATCTTGTACTTGGCATATACGATCGGCAACATAATCGGCGGCATCTGGCGTAAACGGGATAGGCATCAGGTCGTAGAGATGACCTTCGTCTGAGCAATAACTCAAGTGTTCGCTGTAGTAGCACACTGAATACTGCTCTAAGAAGTCTTTGACTTGTTTGAGAAACTTCTTATCAAGCGCCGCCGGACTTCCGAGCGATAGCGATAACCCGTGGCAAAAAATAGGATAGCGGTCGCTTAATTGTTCAAACTCAGCTTTGAGCCTCCCGCCTATGCCTATCCAGTTCTCCGGTGCAATTTCAAGAAAATCTATCGCTTCGGCACGGCTGTTTTTGACTGCTTGAATAATATCTCTACGCAGACCCAGCCCAGCACCTGTTATAGAGTCAACAGACTGTACCATCTTTCTATTTACGCAACCAATTTATTACATAATCTACGCTTATTTTGCCAGCCCCGCTAAACAGTAAAACAAGCAACATAAGCAGATAAATCAGCGGTAACTTAAAACCATTGTCACACACATTATAGCCGTTGCCGGCGTGGACACTATACCATGCGACGACATCTAATATGATTAACGCAAAAGCCCAAAAGCGCGTTGCTAAACCAATTACCAAGCCTATCGCACCTATGACCTCGGTCCATGTTGCAATGAACCAACTAATATCAGTGGGTATGACATTAAAGGGAAACGGAAAATCATCGGCGATATTGTCAAACCAATTGCTACCGTTTAGCTTTTGTTGTCCTGCCTCCCAAAATTCCCAGGCTAGGAACAACCGCAGCAACAGCATCGAGAAAAAACTGCCAAAGGCGGAAAGTTTTGCATATATAATATCAATAATAGACATAATTAACCCTCCCGTAGTGGAATACCAATTATTGCATATTATCACACATTTGGGCAAACCTCTTGGCCATTACATCACCGGTGCCATTCTATATTTTGTATATATGGGACATAATGCTAAGTTAAGCTACAGTTTCGTGACCGGCAAAGCACCAGTCTTGGCTAAGCGATAACCACCCGTGTTGTTCACTTGTCCTTGTTGGGATAGGAAAGAGCGTAGCATAGCGTTTTCGCTTTCGACATCTATGTTATAACGGTATTTGCCGTCTTGGTTGAGCGTCGCCGTGCCTTGTGCGGTGAATAGTTCTCCGCCGCCGGTGATGTCGGCAATGAGAGATGCGTTTTCATCGGAACTCAACCCAATAGCAAAATCTCCCAACTGAAAAAGACCGACCACTACATCCTGCAGCATAAGCTCGCCTTGCAAGCTAGTGGGGAACGATGCGGTGAGCGGTATGATGATATCGGATAACGATAATTGTATGGCACCGCTGATTTCCGTTGTGCCGGCAGCAGTAGGCACTGGTATATCACTGAGTCTGCTAGTCAAGGATACATCATAAAACTGAGCTGCTACTGTTGAGATTACAGTTGTGAAAGCACCTTGTATCAGTTCGGTATCGGCTTCCATGCACATCGCCGATATTCCAGTATCAAGACTAGGACACCACCGCCAGGCAACTATTAATGTTTTCAGTTTAGCACTCACTTCTGGAGGGACCGGCAAATGGCTTAGCTGCAATGTTAGGGTTCCGTTGCCTATTGTGCCGCGCACATCGTTAATTGCTAACGGCAGGTCAGGGGTGTTATCGGCTATAAAACGAAGTGGCACAGTGACCGCCACAGACAGTACTACGAGTAATAGTAGTATCAATAAAGATAAAACCTTAACAATTAAGCGCATATATATTTAGCACTAGCTAGGAGGCTGTGTTAATGTAAAGTAGGCAGTTGCCGACACATTGCCACTGCCTTGGTGGCTTAAATCAAAAGCGTGCAACAAGTGTCCGCTACGTATATTTTCCTCTAGCCACTTCATCACTTTTCGTCCTTCGGTGTCGTTAAATTTAATTTCTACGAGCTTGCCGCCTTCTTCTTCGTCTAGTATTGCCACCTCGGCGTTCAGTTTGTGTTTTTTAATACTTTGATCTATCTCAGTGCGCAATTTGTCAAGGCCTCCCATCACTAAATCAGCACCCAGGGCATTGCGTTTGAGTTCGGCAATGGTTGCTATTTGGCTACGCACCCAGCGGTAGTCATTAGTGGATTGCCGATAATCCATCTGCGCTTGCTGGTATTGGTTATAGAGTGGTTGGTATACCAGCATATAAAATACAACGCCGATTAAAAAAAGGAATAGTGCGACCAACAAGACTTTCTCACGCGGTTCTCTGTCGTTCCATAATTCCATTGGTAATAAAGACATGGTTCAGTATCCGGTTATATTCTCAGCCTGAGCGAGAGGCACCTTCGGTTAATTTGAATTGCATAAGGCGGCGACCTTCGGCAGTATCCGATAGCTGTTTGGACTCAACACTAAAGCCGGCTAGATTTTCAATCTTTTGCTTAAAGTCGTCACCAGTTTCGGCAAAACTAAGATTTAAAGTGAGCGTGCCACCGTTTAGTTCAAGTTTTTCCACTCGGCACAGTATACAGCTGGATAACAATTTATCCACTCGTAGTAGGATAGCCCAAGTATTTTCGCGTCGTTGTTGATTATAAGACCTGAGCTGTTCTATATACTGCGCCACTTGGGTGCGTAGATTGGCTGGATCGCCTCCCGGCAGTTGCAGTTGTTCTGCTAGTTGTTCGGTCTGACGGTTGGCATTGTCTTGGTATAGGTTATAGCGTTGTATGTCGGAGAACATCACGTATAGATGGGCAGCAAAGGCGACAACTGCTAAAGCTATTGCTACCCGCCAGGGCTTCAGATAAGCTGCGGCAGCATCGCTTGAACCGTATTCGCCTTGCAGTAGATTGATAGCATCGACAGGTGCACCGCGTGCCATCATTTCATCGAGCGACGCCGGCAAAGGCTTAGCATCTTTTTGCCATGCCTCAGGCAATGCTTTAGTGTTATCACTATATATATCAAGCATTGCTGAATGGGCGCACGCTGAGACTAATGCAGCAATCCACTCTACGCTTCCGGCGTTGCCAGAGTGATAGCTGTCGCGCATCAAGCATCTATCACTTTCGAACCATATCGTTATTTTCTCATCCGTATAAGGCAATGCATATAGTTCTGGTATCAGTTTGTGTGGTTTTAATTGCTCTGCTTGTGCTGCTTCCGTATAGTGGTGCATCAGTCTTTGAGACACCGCTATCACCGGCACCTGCTCAGTAGCGTTTTGATCATAAGCAAAATGGGTTTTTTCTATTGGTGCGATAAGCTGGTCTTCCAATGCGAAAGGTATAGTTTGCCGCCAAGATTTTTTGCTTTTGGTCGGCATAGTGGGCTGAAAAAAAGCAAGTTCATCCATCGCCAACCAGACGATTTCTTTACTTTTATGGGAGCTTGCGGGTATCTCTACAAGCTCTGAGCTTGGTGTTACTTTCCACATAGGTTTAATTATGATTAATCTATTAGCTAGTCATTGAGTGTCGTATCGGCGTGGTGACATTACCATCATTTCCATATTGCTATCTTACTATATCCATCGTAATTAGGCAGCTGCGTAAAACATTTACATGCGAACATATATGCGAACAGCTCTCACGAAATTAGCATTGCTAACTATGCTTTTCATCGTTGTAGCAATTATTCAAATTCATTTTTTCAGCCATAATTTCATAAGGATTGTAGCCTACATAATGTCGCTCAAGCACATACACCTTATAAGGGGACTCTAGAGCTTCGCGATAAAACAGGCTCTGCATTCGCGTCGTTGTTCGGCTTTGCCCTCGCCCTATGCTCAACTCTATATAAGTGGCAAAAAAACGACTCTGCACATCAAGATATGCCTTGTGCCACCAACGCTTCTCTTCGTCAGAGATATATTCTTTTAGCAAATTATCTATGGCTTTTCTATTGGGTAGAGGGGTTTCGCGTATATCACGATAAAGATCCTCGGCACTGGACGCGCTGATATAAGGTAGCGTAGTAAGCACTGCAAGTGGCGCAGTGTTGATGTTAATGCGTCGACGGTAAGGCGCATCGGTAGGTAAGGCAACGACATAGGTCAATATTCGGTCCATACCTAACTCAAAATCACTGTTGTCAGGCTGCCCGACACTTTTTAGTGGAAATTCTTGGAATGCGTTAATGAGGTATAACTCGTTGATTGAGGCAATCGGTCCATTGGCGGTACGATACGGAGGTTGGGCAAAACTATAGTCGGCACTCTCAGCCCCTTTGGAGCGATAATCGTCGTCGTCATCCAGCCAATCTTGTATATTATCTAAAAACTCGATCACTTCGGCATCACTTAAATCTAAGTCTTCCCTTAAATATAACTCTTTAAAGCGTTCGGCGTACCAATCTCCCACCTTTCGTGGATTTTCTCGGACATCAAAAAAATCGTTATCATTTTGTAGATTGGGTATCTTTAGTGACTCCGTGTCTAACAAGTTGTTGATATTGAGTATCGCTTGTAAATCGTAAATGCAGAGCTTAGTTTTTTTAAGGCCGATACTTTCAAATCTTCCGATTAACGGGGCTATTTTCTCTGCCAACTGCTCGGCGTCCGACCAGCTTTGCTGGGGGTGTTCGTACTCTTGCGCGTCTTCGTCGTTATCGCTGGATACATCATCGTCGGTAAAGCTATTCGTAGATGTCGTGTTTTCGTCGGCTAATGCAGCGTAGTAATCGTATCCTTGCTCACCTTGTTCCTGACGATCTTCCTCTAAAATGCCGGCTGCTATTTGCTCGAGAGAAAGGGCGAGCAAAACAGCTTGCTCCTTCTCTAAAACTCTAGCCATACGCGTGGTGTCTAGATTTTGACTATAAAGTAGCCACGACGCAGTTGCCGAAACCGCCGCCACCACTATCATCACGGTTATTAGTGCGATGCCCGAAGATTTATGATCAGGTGATAACATCTATGGCTAGTCGGCAAGCCGCCAAGGGTATTCTCCTAAACCTGGGAAACGCCTGCTAAAAGTACGCTCGTTATCGTTTTGGTCTCTGAGTACCAGTTCTACTTCTATGCCAGTGCCTTCATCGCCTTCGTCAGTCGGTAGCGACTCTAGATAAGCACGGCTATTTTGATCTTTTTCTCTCACCACGCTCCAGTAAGGCTGAATATCAAACGATACTACATTTTCTAACAAAACGCTAACCACCGGTTGGCTGTCTTGTGATCTATCCAAAACTGGCCACGACAAACGGTAGAGCCTATCTTCCTGCTGACAATAAGAAACACGATAAAGTCCGGAGCGGATGAGGCCACCTGGCTCGACTCCAGCGCGACTAAAAGAAACCTCACAATAATAGCTATCGTCGCGAGTGTATTCATTGGTTTCCTCTTGAAAAGCTGGCAGTCTCTCTTCGCCGAAGGCTGGTAGAATCGGGCGCCGTGTGACATTCAAAAAGTCGTCCAACAACAATGTCATAACCAACTGAATGTCGTTTAATGTAGCTGATTTTTCCTCTACATTTTGTTGCACCATCATAGAGGTTTGTAGACCCTGAAAAGTCATCGCCGAAATTACCGCAAAGATAGCCATCGCAATCAACACTTCTATCAATGTAAAGCCTGTTGATTTAGGCATTTTTTAGCAAGATATTATGCTTAACTCAGCAATTGCACGGGTTGTGTCGGGGTCGGCATTCGGCGCGTAGACCTCTACTGAGAAAAGCGGAGGAGAGCTGATGTCTGTTTGATCTATTACTGTACCATCGCTAATATCGCTGATAACCTCAACACTCTGCAACCAACGCCAGCGCACACCTGCTTGTTCTTCGTAGCCTTCCGATGATCCACTATTTTCGCATTGATTACCAGAATTACGATTATTATGTAGGCTAATAAGTGTATTCCAGGCGACCAAGTGTGCCATATAGCGTTCCTGTAAATAAGCTTGTGCCGATGAGTAGTTGGCAAGCCCATCCAAAGAAGCACCCAAAGCAATAGCCAACACGACCACTGAGATTAATACTTCAATCAAGGTGAAACCTTGGCGACGATGTCGTTTTCTCGGGTAATTGCTATGCATAACCACTCTCGGCAGGACTAACTAATAGTCCTTGGGTTCACCAAAGCGTACGCGTCCAGTTGCTGTCCAGCTTAAACTGAGATATTGCTCTCGGTCGTAGACTACCCGCATCGTCCCGCTAGGCTGCCACAGACCAGTGGGGTGAAACTGCACAAGCGGCCGCCAGCTCGGCTTTTTTTGCGTTGATTCGTCATCATCCAAGAGCAGTTCTTCTAGTTCTTCTTGTGCTTGAAGCTCAACATACTCGGAGACTGAGGAAAACTCGCTACCTTCGGCATCTTGAAACAAAAGTTTCCATCCGGCTTGCATTGCGACTCTGATATTTTCGCAACCACTCGGAAAGCAAGTACTGTTGCACTCCCAATCCCGGCGTTCTTCGTTTCGACAAAGCGGTTGCAAATAGCGCGCTTGCTGGTCCCACGCCATCGCATAGCGGCGACCGCTGAGGATCGCCTCGTCGGCCATTACATTCATCAGGCTAACCGTATTGCGCATGGATTCTTGCACGCGCCCGCGATCACCCACTGAGACCGATAGCACTCCTGCACCAATTATAATAGAAACAATCAGAACCACAGTAAGCAGTTCTATGAGCGTAAAACCCGATACGCTAGTACTCCGCTTATTGGTCGAGATTCCAGTTGCCAATATCCTGATCAAAGTCATTGCCACCATCCCGGCCATCTTTACCATAACTATAAATATCAAATTTAGAGGTGTTATTTACGCCCGGATTGCGGTATTGATAGTCGTTATTCCACGGGTCTTTCGGCACTTTGTCCAGATAGTTTCCGGATACCAGCTGCGATAAATCGGATGGGTAATCGAAGTTGTCCAGGCGATATAAATTAATGGCGTTGACCAAAGTGCGCACATCTTGCTTGGCGCGTACTTGGCGGGCGTGTTCCGGGCGTTCCATAATCGACGGAACCACCAGCGCTGCCAATACACCAAGTATAACTACCACCACCATAATTTCTATTAGAGTAAAACCTGCTTGCTTTGTTCTGCGTAGTCTATGTTTATTCATATCTCTCATATCAGTTGGTTCATTTGTATAATAGGCACGAGTACCGCCATCACAATAAGCAGCACCACACCACCCATCATTATAACCAACAAAGGTTCAAATAACTTCAATCCAGTGTCAATGACTGTCTTAAGTCTTTGGTCGTAATAGTCGGCTACCTTTAACAGCATTTTGTCTAACGCTCCGCTTGATTCGCCGCTGCTGACCATGTGAATTAAAAAAGGTGGAAAACGTTCGGCTTTGAGTAGTGCTTGATGCAAGCTATCGCCTTCACGGACGCGGTTTGCTACTTCATCCAAATCGCTTTTAAGGGCTAGATTGTCGACCCGCTCGGATGCGATGCGCAGAGAGTCCATCGCCGACACACCGCTACCTAGTAGCATACCTAGGCTACGTGCCCACCCCGACACATTGCCGACGACAAACCAGTAGCCTAAACGCGGCACTTTGAGTAAAAATCCATGCCATTTTTTCTTTTTTTCGAGATCTCGCAACATCAGCAAAAAAATGACCAAACTACCGGATGACAAAACAAAAAGGTAAAATCCGTAATTCTGCAACCAGTTGCTAATAGATAATAACGCAAGTGTTAACCCAGGAAGTTCCTGATTCATTTGACCGAAAACCCGAGTAACCTGTGGCACCACATAAACTAGCAACAAGATAATGACGGTGATGGCGACGGTCATCATAAGCAACGGATAGATCAACGCGGTCATCATCGATTGTTTGGCTTTGCCACTGTGTTCAACATCGTCGGCTAACCGTTCCAACACCTGCTCTAAATGGCCGGTCTCTTCGCCCGCCGAGATAGTCGCAATATAATCGGACGGGAAAGTCGCAGGAGCCTTCTCCAAAGCATGTGCCAACGAATGTCCTTCTGCAACCTGGCTTCTGATAGCACTTACCAAACGCTTAATCGTCACATTTTCGGCTTGCTCAGCCATCAATCTTAAGCTTTGTTCAAGCGGCATACCCGACCCCACTAAAGTAGCCAGTTGGCGGGTGAGTAACATCAGGTTGTTGCCTTTTAGTTTGCTCTTGAACTGAAATAATGTACGACCCACGCTAACTGGGCTCAGTTCTAGAGGCATTAAACCGCGTTCGCGCAACTGCTGGCGAAGATGTTTCTCCGATTCGGCTTCTAATACATCTTTGCGTATTTTTCCCGACTTGTCATAGGCTTTGTAATTGTATGCTTGCATAAGCATAGTATATACCATAGACCATTGTTTACTTTATCATTGTATGGTGCTGTGTCGTGCCGGGTTAATTAGAGGATGAAGCGGCAACAAGTTATTGTAAATAGGCGTTAAACTCTCCTCAAGATTTGTTGTTATCAGTAAGTATTCGGATGATATTATCTGACGCTACGGTTTAACTAGACGAGCAAAAGCAGCGCTAGTTTAGCTTCGCCCGTTGTCCGCCGATGACAATAGCAAAGCAAGTGTAGTGGTTAACTGCAGTGTAGATATAGTTGTGGGCACGACGAACAAGATAGTGGACGATATCGATCGCAAACTAAGGTTTTGGCAACTAAGCTTTAAGTCTGCTCTTGATACGCTTGCAAGGACTAGATGCTTTATTTTTGGCCTCTATGCATAACCTAGTGGTATATACCAATTCGCAAATAGCTAAATTTCTGCCTAAAACTTTTCATTACTTGTCGGCCAGTAATAGAAAAAGGAAATGGGCCCGGCAGGATTCGAACCTGCGACCTAAGGATTATGAGTCCCCCGCTCTGACCGACTGAGCTACAGGCCCCCAGATTATTTTAATCGGAGTCTAGGAAACTGCGAAGTAACGATGCGCGCGACGGCTGGCGTAGTTTTTTGAGTGCCTTCGCTTCTATTTGGCGGATTCTCTCGCGCGTGACATCAAACTGTTTACCTACTTCTTCTAAGGTATGATCGGTATTCATATCAATCCCAAAGCGCATTCTCAAAACTTGTGCTTCTCTAGGAGTAAGAGATGTCAACAAATCCTGCATCGCACTTTTTAACGCTTCACTATATGCGTTTTCATCCGGCAGTTTTATATTTTCATCATTGATGAATTGTTCCAGTTGCGAGTCGCTGTCATCACCCACTGGCGTTTCTAGAGAGATCGGTTCTTTGGTTACCTTAATGACTTTGCGTATTTTTTCTTCCGGCATATTCAGATAGTCGGCAAGTTCTTTAGGCTTAGGTTCTCGTCCGAGTTCTTGAACAAGTTTTCTGGTTGTACGATTAAATTTATTGATTGTTTCTATCATGTGCACTGGGATACGTATAGTGCGCGCTTGATCGGCAATCGAACGCGTAATTGCCTGACGAATCCACCAAGTTGCATAAGTCGAGAATTTATAACCGCGACGATATTCAAATTTATCAACTGCTTTCATTAATCCGATATTTCCTTCTTGAATCAAATCCAAGAATTGCAACCCTCGATTGGTATATTTCTTGGCGATTGATATCACCAAGCGTAGATTTGCTTCGATCATTTCTCTTTTGGCTCGTCGGGCTTTGGTTTCAGCAGACTTCACCGCGACACTAATTTTTTTAATTTCGGTGATCGACAGCCCAGTTTCCTTCTCTATTTGAGTCAGTTTGTTTTGTTCTCTGCTCATTGCATCTTTATAGGGGCGTAGTGCATTGCTGTACTTGGAGCGCAATAGACTATGATCTAAGCGGTAACCGATTTTGTTTTCTTTGGTACGCTCGTTGAAATACTGCTTAGGAATTTTTGCTTTTTTAACACAAATATCCAATAGTGTTCGTTCAATCTCATAAATCTGTGCCTGATACGATTTCAAGTTTTTATTTAAGGCTTCGTTGACAGACGGTGTTAGGTTAAGTTCTAGTAATAGGTCGGACATTTTTTGGCACAGTCGCGCATAAGAACGCGGTGTGCTACGCACCGACTTCAATCGTGATCTTTTATAAAGATTTCTTAACTTTTCAAAATGCAGGTCTAAATCTTGTGCGTCAATTTCTTCTTCTTGGAAATCGGGATCTATCATCTCTAAAATATTCATCTTTTTAGTTTCTTCTTCGTCGACCTCGCACTCTTCCCAGAAGCCGTTGGCTATTTGCTCTTTAATCTCGCCACTTTTATACTGTTCGTAAATACTAAGCAGTAACATAATCGCCGGTGGGAATGTACCCAACGCCGCGCGCACTTTATCCATTCCTTCCTCTATGCGTTTGGCAATTGCTATTTCATCTTCTCGGCTTAACAAACTAACTGCCCCCATCTCCCGCATGTACATGCGGGTTGGATCTGTCGTTCCTCGAAGTTCGTGATTGGTATGGGTTAAAGCTGTGGCAACTTCCTCAGGTGGCATCTCGGTTATCTCGCCGTTATCGAGCATGAGTTCGTCTTCAGTCGGCAATTTTTCAACGATTTTAATGCCAGATTCATTGAGCATCACGGTAATATCCTCTATTTGCTCGGCTTCAACGATATCGCTGAGCAAATAGTCGCTTAGTTCTGCGCAACTAATGAAACCGCGTTCCTTAGCCTTAGCCATGAAATCTTTATTTAATTTAATTTTTACAGATTTAGGTTGTTTAACCATAGAGCTCTCTCAAATATAGAAGGCGAATTATACCATAAGAACATCTCTAATTAACTTGCGTGTACGATGCCAAGAATAGAAAGTTTTAGTCACAGAATTTGATAAGTGAAGATATTTAAGTAATTTTATAATCTCTTTCATTATAAAATCCTAACCAAGGAGATTACCTGATAATTATAAGGTTTTATCTTAGCATAGTATCGGCAATTCTATGGCCGTTTGCATAAGCGGTTGCCGTCATAGGTTTACCGCCGGGTGGTTGCACCTCGAGTAATTCCAGTGTACCTTCTCCGCAACCTGCGTATACATTTCGTTTGGTAATTTTGAGCCGTGCAGTTTCAAGATCGTATGCACAAACGCGTGCCGATAGGACTCTTAGTATCTGTTTTCCTATGTAGGTCTGCGCAATAGGCCAAGGGTTATAAGCACGAATTTTACAAGCAATTTTATATGCTGAATGCTGCCAGTCAATCCATGCTTCTTGTTTTTTGAGTTTTGGTGCATAGCTGATACCTTCGTCGGATTGGTGTTGTGCTTGTGCTATAAATGCGCGTATAAGGTGATCCTCATAATTTAGCAAGGCACCGATTGCATCGGCACCTAAAGTAAAAAGTTTTTGCTCTAAACTCGCAGCAGTGTCGGTTGCAGTGATAGAACATCGATGTTGCGTGATGATAGGACCAGCGTCCAGTTCGGCGACCGTGCGCATCAAGCTAATTCCGGTTTCGGTATCTCCTGCTTCAATAGCACGAGCAATGGGGGCAGCACCGCGCCAGCGCGGCAATAGTGAGGTGTGAATGTTGACGCATCCCACCGGCAGATTAGCAAGTAATTCATCAGGAAGCACCTTGCCGTAGCTCATCGTAATCATTAGGTCCGCTTGCAGAGCGGCGATACACTCTATTTCTTGTCGTTCAATTTGTTCGGGCTGTATGACTGCTAAGCCGTGTTGAAGGGCTGCTTGTTTAATCGCACTTGGGCGTTTTTTTAAGCCTCTACCCGCCGGGCGGTCGGGCTGAGTCAGAACTGCCACGACATCGTGCCGCGACGACAAAACGGTGTTGAACACTGGTAGCGTAGGCTCGGGTGTTCCGGCAAAGATTATTTTCATAACAACTAATTTTTATAGTTTGCCATCGGAACAAGGTGCAATGAAGAGTGGTGGCAATGCACCTAATATGCAAAAATAATCTCTGCCTCTAGGTCTGTGTGAACCTAATTACACAGCTCCTTGGCTTTTGACAGCATATTAATCAAGCGCATAAGGGACTTTTTCGCGCTGCGGTACTTTGCCGGAGCGTTTAATTTCTTTGACTCTTTCCAATACCAGCCTGCGTTTCTCCGACGACAGATAGTCAACAAACAGTTTGCCTTGAAGATGATCTATTTCGTGTTGTATGCATACCGCAAGTAGTCCATCGGTTTCTATTTGTAGCGGAGCACCAGTCTCGTTTAGCGCCTCAACAACTATTCGCTCGGCCCGCTGCACACGAGCATAGATACCAGGCACTGACAGGCAGCCTTCTTCCATTTCTTCTTGCCCTTCTACAGCAATAATTTTCGGATTAATCAAGCACATAGGCTGGTCTCTATGTTTGGATATGTCTGCAACCAATATCGCTTTCTGAATATTAACCTGAGTAGCTGATAAGCCGATGCCGTTGGCATCGTACATAGTCTCAAGCATATCGTCTTTAATGCGGATAATTTCCTCGTCAAAGACCTCAACAGGCACCCCCCTTTTGCGCAATCTCGGGTCAGGATAGGTTAAAATTGTTAGCTTAGCCATTGTAAATATAGTATCACGCTCCCTTATTACTCTACTAGTGCCTGTTGCTAGGGGAAGTATCAATTCCCAGTAATAAATTATACATTACTTATAAAAATTTGATCTTTTGTATTATTGGAACTGTTTTTATAAATTCCTAGACTACTGTAATACAAACTCGGCGACTATCGGCGCGTGATCAGACGGTCGTTCCCACATACGCGGTTGTCTGTCTATAGCGCTGGATACACAACATTCGCACAGGGCTGAGCTGGCAAGTAGGAGATCTATACGCAATCCGGCGTTTTTATCAAAGCTACCGTCTCGGTAGTCCCACCAGCTATAGCTGTGCTCGCGGTCATGTTCGAATAAACGAAAAGTGTCGGCAAGCCCCAAATCAAAGAAAGTTTTGAGTTTCTGTCGCTCGGCTTGGCTGCATAAAATACGCCCCGCCCACTTCTTCGGGTCATGCACATCGGCGTCGCTGGGTGTGATATTAAAGTCGCCCAAGACAATAAGTTGTCGGTATTTCCTCATCTCGGCTTTAATAAAGGCGCAGACATTTTCCAGCCACTTGAGTTTATGTCGGTAGCGCTCGGAATCCACCTCAGAACCGTTGACCACATAGAGGTTGATGATACGTATGCCGTTTATGGTTGCCGCCAAGACCCTTTTCTCGCCGTCGTCTAAGCCGTTCACTTCAGTGCGTGTATCATGCACCGTGCTACGGTGCAACAATGCAACTCCATTGTAGCTTTTTTGTCCGCTGAAAATTGCTTGATAGCCAGCAGCCTCTATATCATTTATCGGAAATTGTTCGTCGGGCACTTTGGTTTCTTGCAGCGCCAGTACATCGGCTTGTGCGTGATCAATCCAATTCAGTACCTGCTTAAGACGAGAGCGTATCGAATTAACATTCCACGATGCCACTTTGAAGGTCTTATGCTGCACAGGATGTGTGAGAGTTCAGATGTCCAAATTGATGACTGATAATGCGTGGTTTTCTATGAAGTCTCTTCTGGGTTTAACCTCGTCGCCCATCAGTTGCGAGAACACCTCGTCAGCCATAGAGAGATCTTCTATTTTGACGCGCATCATTCGTCGGGTCGCCGGGTCCATCGTCGTCTCTCGCAGTTGATCAGGATTCATTTCACCCAGTCCTTTATAACGCTGCACCGTCAGCCCTGATCGCGCTTGTGCAAACAGCCAGTCTACTACCTCGCCGAAGTTGGTTACCAAGCGCTTTGTTTCATTCGCTTCAACATAAGTTTCATCGCTAATCAGGGTAGCTATGCTATCCGCCATATTGCGTATCATACCGAAATCGGCGGATTGGAAAAAACCCTCTAAAAAGGTGTCTTGTTGTTGATAGCCGTGTACTTCGCGCACCACCGTGAGTAACGCATCCGATGTTGCGCTATGCACCGTGTAGCGCACACCTGGTGGGCAGTTTGCGTGCAACAACTTTTGCAAGTGGCTGGCCCAGCTTTGCATCGCTTTCTGGTGTTTCTCTTCGCCTGCCGAGAGCGATGGTATGAAAAGCATTTGTTTCAAAACCAAGTGGTCATGGCGACGGGCTAAGCGTTCTATAACTTTAGTGGTTGCCAAGTATTCTGAGATTAGGGATTTCAAAGATTCTCCCTCTAGCACGGTTGCTTTTTTATCATTTGAGATTATCAAACGAGCATTTTTAATTGCCAACTTTAGCAGGAATTTATCTAGTTCATCGTCGTCTCTTAAATATTGTATTTGTTTCCCCTTTTTAAGTTTATAAAGTGGTGGGAGTGCGATATACAAGTAACCGTGTTCGACCAGTTCACGCAGATAACGAAAAAAGAAAGTTAGCAACAAAGTGCGAATATGGGAGCCATCTACATCGGCATCAGTCATAATAATAATACGGTGGTAGCGTAGTTTTTCTATATTGTATTCTTCTTTTATGCCGCACCCCAAAGCTGTGATTAAAGTACCGACCTCGGCGGATGCGAGCATCTTGTCAAACCTGGCTCTTTCTACATTTAAGATTTTCCCTTTGAGAGGTAGCACGGCTTGGGTTTTACGATCACGACCCTGTTTTGCCGAGCCCCCTGCAGAATCTCCCTCAACCAGAAATAGTTCACTCAAGGCCGGGTCTTTTTCTTGACAATCGGCTAATTTGCCGGGCAAGCCGGCGATATCCAACACACTTTTGCGGCGTGTCATCTCGCGTGCTTTGCGAGCTGCTTCGCGCGCCCGAGATGCTTCTACTATTTTCCCGACAATAGCCTTTGCTTCAGCGGGGTTTTCAAGTAAAAAATCGTAGAACTTATGCGACAACCCAGAAGCGACTGCACCACTCACTTCCGACGACACCAGTTTCTCTTTGGTTTGCGACGAAAACTTGGGGTCTTGTACTTTAACCGATACCACTGCGGTCAATCCTTCGCGAGTGTCCTCGCCGGAAATGGAAAGTTTCTCTTTGGTGATATAGCGGTTTAGTGTACGGGTCAGTGCGGTGCGAAAACCTGAGAGGTGGGTACCACCGTCGCGTTGCGGAATATTATTCGTATAGCAGTGTATATTTTCAATATAACCATCGTTCCATTGCATAGCGATTTCTACTTCTATCTTGTCTGCCCTACTAAGGCAGTGGAAGATGTTCGGATGCAGGGCGGTGCGGCTTTTGTTCAGGTGAGCGACATACGCTTTAATGCCACCATCGTAATTAAACTCGGCAGTTTGCCCGCTACTTTGATCTTCTAACTTAATCTTGATGCCTGAGTTTAGAAAAGCCAATTCGCGCAAGCGAAAGACCAACTGCTTATACTCAAAGCGAATGTTACTAAAAATCTCTTTGCTAGGCACAAATCTAATACGGGTGCCGTGTTTATTCTTGCTACCTTCAACGGTAGTCAAATCGTTTAGCGGCTTACCCATAGCATACTTTTGCGTGTAGGTCTTGCCGTCGCGCCAGACGGTTAATTCGAGATATTCGGATAATGCATTGACGACCGACACCCCGACACCGTGTAGACCGCCCGACACCTTATAAGAATTCTCATCAAACTTCCCGCCAGCGTGTAAAGTCGTCATAATCACTTCAGCTGCCGATCGTCCCTCGCCTTTGTGCACATCTACTGGTATACCGCGCCCATTATCGGTGACAATAACCCCGCCGGCTTCGTCTATAATGATGTCAATTTCGTCGCAATGGCCGGCTAGAGACTCGTCTATAGAATTATCGACAACCTCGTAAATCATCCGGTGCAAGCCAGTGCCGTCGTCGGTGTCACCGATATACATACCAGGCCTTTTTCTAACCGCTTCCAGCCCTTTTAAGACTTTTATACTAGAGGAATCGTAGGCCATAGAATGAGGATGTGAGGGTTAAGAGCATACTTGGAGTTAAACTTTTATAAAGGGTGTTTTTAGTTATCATATTTTAACACACTATGATGTTATAATTCCGCGATTATGAGGGTGTCTTAGACATAAAACTATAAGACATGAGAAATATAATTTATTTTTATTTAGAAATTACCGAACAGCTATTCGGTGTAATTCCGCTTTGAGATGCCATCTAAAAATGTATAGTTCGTTGACTGGGGTAATTCCCTATATAGCAGAAATTTCTCTGATGATACATATTGGTAGTGGATTTATTGCAATCGCTCTGGGTTTAATTGTTATGCGCTCGCGCAAGCATTATGGGATCCATACCAAAGGGGGAGTGCTGTATCATTGGCTGATGTTTGCTGTATGCTTGACTGCCATATTGTTATGTGTTTTGGCTTGGCCGCGTATTTGGTGGCTATTGCCTGTAGCCATAGGTTCCTATGCGCTAGCGCTGCTGGGTTATCTATCTGCGCGTGCTCGACGGCAGAATTGGTTGCCTTTACATGTTTCATGTCAAGGAGGATCCTTTATTGCACTGATTACGGCGTTTCTGATTGTCAACTGGGAGTTTCTCACTGGCGAGGTTGGACTCTATTCTATATGGGCATGGATTATACCCACCATCGTCGGCACACCCATCATCATGTGGGTTCAAAGGGAGATTGCTTTAGGTCGGCGTCCGCATCGTTAAATGGTTTGTTAAGGTTTTGCTTGAGTTTTTTGTGTAAAGCTCTGCTGAATTGGCTCAGTCCACGGGATATCTGTTGTTCTATAGTGTTATTGACGAAGGTGTTATCACAATCGGAATAGATGGCGAGATGGCACACCGACGATGATTGAGATGCCATTTTATTATGATAATAGTGGTAATATAATTTCGTTTCATGTTTATATAGTAATTGTCTTTCTAATAGACGACCGTAGTTAAAAAAATGCCCTAGAGCGAAGATAAAGACAGCAGGAGGAAACCGAGTGACAGCGAATCATCTGATGTCCCCCTCACTTCAATGGGCTTATTAGATAGGCATATATTTGGATTTAAGAAAAATAAACCTAAACAAGGTGGTTTATCCGAGAACCAGCCACCAAACAGTAAAAAGACATCCTTTAATTCCGGTTGTAGCAAATCAAAACCATTATAGATACATGGTTTATAATTAGGTTTGTTTAACGCGCATCATTTGATAATGGCAAATTTAACCCAATTTATTGATCTTCCCAGACAGAGTCCGGAAAAGACAGCAGTAGAAGTTCGTTTGAAGAGATGGGATGAAATATACGGACAGTTTAGTCCTGAAAAAGCATCCCAACAAGCGGGTCGATGTATTGAATGCGGCAATCCGTATTGCGAATGGAAGTGTCCAGTGCATAATTATATTCCGGATTGGCTCAAGCTGATAGAAGCAGGAAACCTCACTGAGGCTGCCGAACTCTCGCATAAAACAAACTCCTTGCCGGAAATCTGCGGGCGTATTTGTCCACAGGATCGTCTATGCGAAGGGGCGTGCACACTCAACGACGGTTTCGGTGCGGTAACGATTGGTGCAGTGGAAAAATATATTACTGACGAAGCTATCAAAATCGGTTGGAAACCGGATTTATCAAATGTCTTAAAGACCGACAAACAGGTTGCAATCGTCGGTGCCGGCCCGGCCGGATTGGCGTGCGCCGATGTATTGGTGCGCCACGGTGTGAAGCCGATAGTTTATGATCGCTATCCGGAAATTGGCGGTCTACTAACTTTTGGCATCCCGCCTTTTAAGCTGGAAAAAGAAGTAGTTCTAGCCCGTCGCAAAATGATGGAAGAAATGGGTGTCGAGTTCCGTTTAAACATAGAAATAGGCAGTCCTGCTATGCCGTTTAATAGTTTGCTTGATACCTGCGATGCAGTGTTTCTGGGCATGGGAACTTATACTGCAATGACCGGCGGATTTCCAGGTGAACAGTTACCGGGTGTGTATAAGGCATTGCCTTTTCTTATCTCTAATATCAACCGCCTGATGCATTACCAACAAAATGGCGATGAATATATCAGCATGGAGGGTCGTCGGGTGGTGGTGTTGGGTGGTGGCGACACCGCAATGGATTGTGTACGCACTGCGATCCGGCAAAAAGCGATTGCAGTGAGTTGTGTTTATCGTCGCGACGAAGAGAATATGCCGGGATCTAGGCGTGAGGTGCGCAATGCGAGGGCTGAGAAAATACAATTTCTATTCAATAGGCAACCTGTTGAAATCATCGGTCAATCTCGTGCCGAAGGTGTAAAGGTGGTATCCACCCGCCTGGCTGAACCTGATAACCGTGGGCGGCGTAGACCGGAGATCGTGCCAGATAGTGCTGAGATTATTCCTGCCGATGCAGTGATCATTGCCTTCGGCTTTAGACCCAGTCCAGCACCCTGGTTTGCCGAGTTTGGCATATCGACTGATGCAGTCGGCAAAGTACAAGTCAATGGTGCCATTCCGAGTGAGCACAAGTTTCAAACAGCCAACCCGGCGGTTTTTGCTGGCGGCGATATGGTGCGCGGTTCGGATCTGGTTGTCACTGCGGTATTTGAAGGACGAGAGGCTGCCAAAGGCATACTAAACTACTTAGGCGTTGCATAAATGGGCAATAAGCAACCGAATACTCGTCTTTTAGACGCCATTGCGCATCGCCCAGTTGATAGAACACCAGTGTGGATTATGCGCCAAGCAGGTCGCTATTTACCCGAATACCGCCGAGTGCGTAAAAAAGCTGGCGACTTTCTGACTCTATGCAAAACGCCCGAACTTGCTTGCGAAGTCACATTACAACCGGTTGAACGTTATTCTCTGGATGCGGCCATTATCTTCTCCGATATTTTGACGATACCTGATGCTATGGGGTTGGGGCTTGATTTTGCAGAAAATCAAGGTCCCTTCTTTAACCACCCGATACGCAGCGAGAAGCAAGCGGCTGCATTGAACTTGCCAGATGGGGAAACGCTCGACTATGTTGCCGAAGCCGTGCGCCTTGTATGCCGAGCATTGGATGGACGCATTCCGTTGATCGGTTTCACCGGTAGTCCGTGGACGCTTGCTACTTACATGGTAGAAGGCAAAGGTGCGCATAATTTTTCTTTGGTTAAAAAAATGATGCTAGATTATCCCGATATTTTCAAGAGTATGCTGGAATTGCTCGCAACTGCAGGTGGCTTGTATCTTGCTTCTCAAGCTAAGGCCGGTTGTCGGTGCGTGATGGTCTTTGACTCTTGGGGTGGTGTACTGACCTCAGAGCATTATTTGCAATACTCCCTTACGCCAATGAAAAAGTTGATTACTGTCTTCAAAGACCAAGGCTATTCGGATGTACCGATTATCTTGTTTACTAAAGGCGGTGGTTTATGGTTGGAAGCCATTGCAAAAACTGGCTGTCAAGCAATTGGATTGGATTGGACTGTTAATATTGGTGAAGCAAAGCATAGAGTGGGCAAACATGTGGCTCTGCAAGGCAATCTAGACCCAGCGATATTACTGGCATCCAAGCAAGCGGTGATAACCGAAACACGAAGGGTGCTGCGTGCTTTCGGTGGCGACTCAGGGCATATATTCAACTTGGGGCACGGTATTTATCCGTCGACCAATCCCGATCATTTACAGGTACTGATAGAAACGGTGCAAAATTATTCTTCTGGACACAACGAAAATACAGCCGAATAGAGGATGGGTACATTTAGACTCGGCTTATTTACTGTAAGCTAAACGCCTGGGCATATGTAATGTCTGGGAAGCCAGAGGTGACACACCGCTTCGAGGCATGAACTAAAAGTTCGCGCAACTGATTGATACACCTCTGGCACTTTGATTATAGAACTCGAAAGGCAGCTTGGGACTTATTAGATCTCGTATTTACCTGTTTAAGCGTCGTAGTCAGAGCTTTCCCAGACCACGCTTATGATCACATACCATCTACTTAATAGCAATTACGGAGGAGGATGATGAAACCTAAACAAGCTACCACCATTGGCGTGGATGTCGCAAAGAAAACTTTAGATGTGGCATTATTATTTAGTGATGAGAGCTATACCAACGAGAACTTTAGCAATGATGCTAATGGCATCAAGCAACTTTTAAGCTGGATTCGCAAACAAGGTGGGCAAGGTTGTCCCTTGTGTCTTGAAGCGACCGGCAGGTTAGAGATGAAGCTTTGCTTGATGGGCTATCAAGCCCAGTATCCGATACGCTTGGTACCCCCTGTATAGTGCCAGAAACAGGTATATTTAGATTCGGCTGATTTACTGTAAGCTAAACGCTTGGGCATATGCAATGCCTGGGAAGCCAGAGGTGACACAC
>JACONC010000017.1 GCA_014323925.1 Chromatiales bacterium
TCATATCTGGCATCAGTGTGTCACCTCTGGCTTCCCAGGCATTGCATATGCCCAAGCGTTTAGCTTACAATAAAATCAGCCGAATCTAAATATACCTGTTTCTGGCATTATACAAGGATGCTATTCCTATAATGAAAAGCCAAAGGTGAATATAGGAATATACATCGCAGCAATAATCCAACCAACCACCGCAGCTACCGCACAGATCAATGTTGGTTCCATCCAGCGCATGATACTTTGCATTTCGGTATCAAAGCGATCGTTATAATAAGTTGCAATTTGGCATAAAGACTCGCTCAGTTGACCGCTATCTACGCCTATGCGAATCATCTGTTTTAGAAACGGTTCAAAGAAGTCTATTTTATAAATAGCTGCATACAAACTGACACCTTTGATTAGGTCATATTTTAGTTGTTCTAAAGCACTTTTGAATACCATATCGTGTGTCGTTGCTGGTAACCATTGCATCGCCCGATCTATAGGAATTCCAGCCTGATAAGCTAAGCCCAAAGTGCCGGCAAAAAAGCTCTGCAAATAACTGCGTCTGAGAGCACCGCACAGCGGGAGCCTTAAACAAATATACGATGTTATATACCTAAACACTGCAACCGTACGGTGTAGCAGTAGTCCGATCGCATAAATCACTATCAGCACGAGTAACGATACAGTGCCGTATTGTTCCAGCCAGTCGGCAATATCCAAGGTCAGTTGCGTGTAGCTGGGCAGTGCACCGCCGAGCATCGCATAGCTTTTTTCAAATTGCGGCACCACTGTTTTTAGTAATAGCACCATCACCGCAACCGCTACTCCCATCACCAACGAGGGATAAGCCAACGCTCGTCTTAATCGCTGCAATGCAAGTGCTTGTTTTTCTTTTTGTGTCACAAGCTCGTTGAGCAATAAGACCAATTTACCGCTGTCTTCTCCGATGCGGATGATATAACTCAGATAGAGTTGGCGGCTATGCAAATGCGGTTTTAGACTTTCGGATAGGCTTAGCCCAGCGTTGATGCAGTGTATCAATCGTGCAAATACTGCTTTTAGTTTGGTGGGTGCCTGTTCGTAGAGTAGTTGCAGAGATGCATCAATCGGCAAGCCAGCATCCAATAAAGTTGCTAGTCGTTTCATCAAAAAGACTAAGGATTTGTTATCCAGCTTAGGCATCCGAGGATCGCGTCGGGCATTTAGCAAAATAATACCTTGATTTTCTAAGTGTTGCATCAGCAGACTTTCGTCTTCGGCAACCTGTAAGCCGGTGATGTGGCGACCTTCGGCAGTGATGCCGCGCCACTTAAATAATTGCGATGAGGCTTGCACTGTCTCAACGACAGTTAGATGGCAAATACTTAGACTCTATTGGTTGCGCTACGCTACGGTCGCTACTACAGACCCAGTGTAGCGATCCTGCTTTGGGTATAGCTGTTAACAACAATGCTTTGCCGGCAACTTCTTGCGAGACATTCGCTGATAAAATAAGCGCAATGATTCCCTTGCTATCTGTGTCTCCCTCCTTGCGGTAGTCTACCGCAGAGAGATATTCGCTACTAAAAGTAGTATCTATTCCTGCGATCTCGGCATTGTCGGGCAATTCTGCCATTGTGATATAGTACTCCGATACCATAACCTTTAACGCACTCGCAATGTTCATAGCTTCGGAAATTTTAGCGCGCACAGTATAATCTTGATAAGTCGGTATAGCCAAAGACAACAGTATGCCGACAATAGCTATGGCAATCATCAGCTCTATTAATGTAAAACCTGCTATTTTCATGACCAATTCTCCTATAAAGTTTATAGCTCTATTATTCGCTTATACTCGCCACTTGCCGCGACAAAAAAATGAACGGTATCATATTTCCGATAAACGAGCGTTCGGAGCTTAAAAATGCGCATTGCTTTAGTACAACATTCCTACAAAATGGCTGATATAGACGGCAATACGCGCCGTATATTAGCAGCCATAGAAGAAGCACACGCGCAACATGCACGGCTGGTATTATTTCCAGAAATGGCAATCAGTGGCTATCCAGCCGACGATTTACTACTGCGCAACGATTTTCTGACCAAGATAGCGCAAGCGGTTGATTACTTGGCAGCACAATGTCCTGCTGATATAGATGTTATAGTCGGCGCACCGTGGCAGGAGAACGGCACACTATACAACGCCGCCGTGCATCTATCTGGACAACGCATTGTGCATTGTTATTACAAGCGACAACTACCCAATCACAGCGTGTTCAATGAATCGCGACATTTTACACGCGGCAATCACAGCTATGTATTCAAGGTCGACGATTTATCAATAGGTGTGACGATTTGTGAAGATATCTGGCATTCCACTCCGGCTTTGGAAACTGTGCAGTCAAATGCAGATCTGATAGTCAATATCAATGCATCGCCTTTTGATACAGACAAGCAGACAACACGTCAACAAGTATTACTAGAACGGGTGGCTCAAGTTAAAACACCCATCGTTTATCTCAATCGCGTGGGCGGGCAGGATGAACTAGTCTTTGACGGTGATAGTAGAGTCATATCCGCTAGCGGTGAAAATATTCTGCGCGCTGCGGCTTTTGAGTCCGATGTCTATTTTCTGGAAGTTGATAGACACCAATTATCTAGCGGACACCAAGCGCCGCCGCTATCCTCAGTTGCCTGCATTGCTCGTGCCATGACTATGGGGCTCAAAGATTATATTGCAGACAACAACGCCGCCGGTGTAATTATCGGTTTGTCGGGCGGCATCGACTCGGCACTTAGTTTAGTGATTGCGGTTGAGGCTCTAGGAGCTCCTCAGGTACGCGCAGTGATGATACCCTCACAATATACTGCGCAAAGCAGTATCGAAGATGCGCACAGCTTAGCCAACAAACTGGGTGTGACAATCTATGAAATTCCAATTACTGACTTATACGAGACGATGAAACGAACACTCAAACCAGTGTTTGGAGATTTGCCACCGGATAAAACCGAAGAGAACATACAAGCACGTCTGCGCGGTAACTTGTTGATGGCAATAGCGAATAAACATCAACTTATGGTTGTTGGAACTTCAAACAAAAGCGAAATTGCAATGGGCTACACCACGCTCTACGGTGACTCGGTAGGTGCTTATACACCGCTTAAAGATGTCTATAAAACTACGGTTTATCAACTCGCACACTACTATAATAGAGACGATATTATTATTCCGCAGCGGATAATAGAGCGTCCACCGACTGCTGAATTGGCTGAAGGGCAACTGGATACCGACAGTTTACCGCCATACGAAGTCCTAGATCCGATACTAAAGAGAATGATCGACAGTGATGTGGGTGTTGAAGCACTGATAGCCGAGGGCTATGCGCCCGACTTAGTGTTAAAGGTATGGCAAACCGTACTCGCCAGCGAGTACAAACGCCGCCAAGCGCCTCCAGGTCCTAAAATCACCCCGCGAGCTTTCGGCAGAGAGCGCCGCTATCCTATCAGCTGTTACGATTATACTAAACGGTAGGGACGACTCCATACTTCTGGTTTGCTGCCTTTAGGATATGGCGATAGGGCAGGGCGAAGTTTTTGTGATACACTGTTTGTTGCTTAGAGATGATTCTAAAAACAGCAGACAACTCGCTAAGCTAATACTTTCTTAATAAAGAATCGGGCAGTAGTTGTTGTTATGCCATTAGTGCTGTAACACATCTAGGCGGTTGTCTACGATGTCAATTTTAATGGTATCGCCGGCGACATAATCACCTTTGAGTAGTTTCTCCGACAGTAGATTTTCCAACTCGTGCTGTATGGTTCGTTTAAGTGGACGGGCACCGTACATGGGATCGAAACCGTGTTGCGCCAATTGGTCAATAGCTGCATCACTGATTTCTAATTTGAGCTCGTGAGCACTTAAACGCTCTCTGAGTTGTTCTATTTGTATCGTGCAGATATTTTTTATGTCTGCTAGATTTAACGAATGGAAGACTAAAATTTCATCTATACGATTGACAAACTCAGGTCTAAAACTCTTCTGCACTATCTGCATAACTGCTTGACGAATCTCATCGTAGTCGGCGTCAGATTTTTCCTGTATCAGATCGCTACCTAAGTTGGAGGTCATGACGATAACGGTATTTCTAAAATCTACAGTGCGACCTTGCCCATCAGTGAGGCGGCCGTCATCCAAGACCTGCAATAGTATATTGAAAACTTCAGGATGTGCTTTTTCTATTTCATCCAATAGGACGACTGAGTAAGGTCGCCGACGCACTGCTTCAGTTAAATAACCGCCTTGTTCGTAGCCCACATAACCAGGCGGCGCACCTATCATGCGAGCAACCGAATGTTTTTCCATGAACTCTGACATGTCCAGCCTAACTATCGCTTGTTCGTTATCAAATAGAAAAGCTGCGAGTGCTTTGCATAACTCAGTTTTGCCTACGCCGGTAGGTCCTAAGAACATAAAAGAACCGCTGGGATGATTGGGGTCAGCCAACCCAGCACGAGCACGGCGGGTCGCTTGTGATACTGCGGTAATCGCTTGTTGCTGTGAGATAACTCTGCGACTCAGGTGTTCTTCCATGTGCAGTAATTTTTCTTTTTCGCTTTGTAGCATACGGCTCACGGGTATACCAGTCCATTTAGATACGACATCGGCTATTTCGTTTTCGGTCACTCTGCTACGCAGCAAATGCGTTGCTTGCGCATCGGCTGTTTGTGGTTCGCTGCGAGTAGCGGCCAGTCGCTTTTCAAGTTCTGGAATCTTGCCGTATTGCAACTCGGACATGAGTGTCAAATCGCTTTCCCGGCGTGCTGCATCGAGCGCAATGCGCGCTTGTTCCAGTTCCTCTTTAATCGTTGTCGTGCCTTGCATCGCTGCTTTTTCAGCTTTCCAGATGTCTTCCAAATCGGCATATTCCTTTTCCAGTTCGGTTATTTCATCGTCTAGATCTGTACGCCGTTTTTTAGAAGCATCGTCGTTTTCTTTGCTCAATGCTTCGCGTTCTATCTTTAGCTGTATTAAGCGGCGATCGAGCTTATCCATACGCTCAGGTTTAGAGTCTATCTCCATGCGTATGCGTGCTGCTGCTTCATCTATCAGGTCTATTGCTTTATCAGGCAGTTGCCGATCGCTGATGTAGCGATGCGATAGTCGGGTAGCAGCGATAATCGCCGGGTCTGTAATTTCTACACCGTGATGTACCTCGTAGCGTTCTTTTAAGCCGCGCAATATAGCAACGGTGTCTTCGATGCTCGGTTCATCTACTAGCACTTTTTGAAAACGACGCTCCAATGCGGCGTCTTTTTCGACATAGAGGCGGTATTCATTTAGTGTCGTTGCGCCCAAGCAGCGTAGTTCACCACGCGCCAATGCCGGTTTTAACATATTGCCGGCATCCATCGAGCCTTCGCTTTTGCCAGCACCCACCATCGTGTGCAACTCGTCGATAAAGAGTATTACATTGCCGGCTTCTTGCTGTAATTCTTTTAGCACCGCTTTGAGTCGTTCTTCAAACTCGCCGCGATATTTTGCGCCGGCTATTAACGCCGCCATATCCAAACTGAGTAACCGCTTACCCATTAAGCCTTCAGGCACTTCGCGGTTGACGATGCGCAATGCTAATCCTTCAACGATTGCGGTCTTGCCAACCCCTGGTTCACCTATCAATACAGGGTTATTTTTAGTTCTACGCTGTAGTACTTGTGCAACGCGGCGTATTTCGTCGTCGCGTCCAATTACCGGATCTAGTTTACCGGCTCGCGCACTTTCGGTTAGGTCTTGAGTGTAACGCTGTAGTGCTTCTCGCTGCTCTTCGGCATTGGCGTCGGCGACGGTCTCGCCGTTTCTGATTTGCTGCAGTACTTGTTCGTAATTAGTGATATGCACACCGTATTCAGCGAGCAAACGCTCTTCCTTAGCCTTGGCTTTTAACAATGCCAGTGGTAATAATTCCGATGCAATATAACTATCTTTGTATTGTCCCGCTAGCTGCTCGCAGATGTTAAGCACTTTTGATAAATCGTTGGAAATATGCACTTCACCGGGTGCACCTTCAACGGTGGGTAGCTTAGCTATTTCGCTTTCTATGCGGTTTTTTAATGCATCCATATCGTTGGCGCATTGTGCTAGCAAACGCACCACTGTGCTGTTGTCCTCGTTTAGCATCTGATGCAATAAATGCAATGGCTCGATGAACTGATGATTATGATTCAGTGCATACGATTGTGCATCTTGCAGTGCTGTTTGAAAGCGATTGGTTAGTTTATCAAAACGCATATTAACCTCCGTCGTTTTAATATGGCGCTCGGATGATTATTTTCAAGTAGCTTGTAAGTAGATTAGTGCCGCCATCCTTCCACACTTTGCGTCGCGGCGATAAGAGAAAAAATGTTTGCGGTTGTAGTAAGTACAGTGCGAGCCGCCGCTGATATTTGTTACACCGACGCGTTGCAGTTTTAATCGTGCGAGCTGATATAAATTAGCCATCCACGCACCGCAATTATCTGGTAAAAAGCATAATGCATTTCGTCGATGTTCGCTGATGAATGCATCGCGCACCTCATCACCGACGCGATAAGCGTCCGCACCAATCGCTGGTCCTAAAAAAGCGTAAAGCTGTGCGGGGGCGCAGTTCAATGCTGCTACCGTATTCTCAATAATACCGGCAGCTAAACCACGCCAGCCAGCGTGTGCGACGCCGACTCGTGTCGCTTGCTGATTACAGAACAATACTGGCAAGCAGTCAGCCACCATTACCGCACAAACCCGACCGCTCTCAAAACTGATAGCGGCATCGGCACGACTAGGGAAGGTGTTTTTTTCAACGACGACAACTTGATTGCCGTGTACCTGTTCAAGCCAGGCCGGTTCAGTGGGTAAGTTCAGGCGCTCTTTCAGTGTATTGCGGTTTTTCAGCACCTGCAGAGGATCATCTCCGACATGCAATGCCAAATTCATTTCGTCGTATGGCGGTAAGCTATGACCACCTAGTCGTGTCGTTATACAGGCTTTTACGCGTTTCGGCAGCGGCCAATTCGGCCATAAAAAACCGTCGGCAAAATAATCGTCAGCCTGGTGTGTGTTGTTCATTTTCATCAAACAGTGCAAATAATCGCTGCATATCGTCGGGCAGTTCGGCGTGATAACTGCATAACGCACCGCTGTGCGGATGTTTTAACAATAATCGTGCGGCGTGCAGCGCCTGTCTATTGAATGTGCTCAGGCGATCTAATTGCGATGGTTGCCAGCCTTTGATCCGATAGTGGCGCCCACCGTATAGCGGGTCGCCGAATAACGGATGATGTATATGCGATAGATGTACGCGGATTTGATGGGTGCGGCCGGTTTCCAGTGTGATGTCCAGTCGGGTGTGCGTAGTATATTGATGGGCGATGCGATAGTGGGTAATCGCTGTTTTACCATCACTTTGTCGCACCGCCATGCGCTTACGGTCGGTAGGGTGGCGACCTATGGGTGCATCTATTTTGCCACTGCTAATAAACTGTCCGCGTGCCAGTGCAATATAATGGCGTTCTATTTCTTTGTGTTGTAGTTGGCTGACCAAATTAAAATGAGATGCTCGGGTTTTAGCTATCACCAATAAGCCACTAGTATCTTTATCAAGGCGATGTACAATGCCACCGCGAGGTAGTGTCTCCAGAGACGGGCAATGATGTAGCAGAGCATTCAGCAAAGTACCACAACGATGGCCGGCGGCTGGATGGACGACTATATTGGCTGGTTTATTGACGATAATGAGGTGTGCATCTTCGTAAACAATATTTAGGGGTAGTGCCTCGCCGACCGCTGTTGACGGTTCAGCTTGCGGTAGCATGAAAGTGACTTGTTCGCCACCCGTCACCTTAGTGTCGGCTTCAGCAGTATTTCCGTTGACTCGGATTAAGCCATCTACTAGACAATGTTGCAGAAAGCTGCGTGAGTAATCGGTAAATAATTCAGCTAGTGCTTTATCCAAACGCAATCCTGCGTAGTTTTCAGATAGTGTAGCAATTAATTTTTTATCGGACATAATAAGAGATATATAATAGCAACAATAATATTCTACTGTGAGAGATGCGCTTATCATATATATTTTTAACGGTCTTAGTAAGCCTCAGCACGATTGTCACTGGTTGCGCTTGGTTTGACGACAAGAGCGAGGAAGAGGAAGCCGAGACTATTTATCGTACGGCTAGAAGCAGTTTAGAAAAGGGCAATTATGCGGCGGCTTTGGAGAAGTACGAGCAACTGGAAAAAAATTATCCCTTCAGTCCTTTTGCCAACGCTGCGTTACTTGAGACCGCTTATGCAAACTATAAATCGGATCAAACCGAAGCTGCGGCTACGATGGCTGCTCAATTTATAAAAAACAACCCTAACCACCGTCACTTGGATTATGCTTATTACTTGGAAGGCTTGTCGTATTTTAATTACGGTAAGCACTTTTTAGATTTCATTATTCCTCGCGACCGCACTGCAAGAGACTCCAAACCGTTAGAAGACTCATTTTTCGCTTTCAAAACTTTGTATCAGCGTTTTCCCAACAGCGAGTATCGCGAGGAAGCAAGAAGACGCTTGGTGGTGTTGCGCAATATGCTGGCAGTGCACGAGATTCGTATCGGTCTATTTTATTATAGACAAGGAAGCTATGTGGCAACGATTAACCGTATGAAATATATGTTGGAAAGATACGACGGTGCGCAACATACCCCCGATGGTTTGCTACTAATGGCCCGAGCCTATAGTAGCATAGGCTACAACGACCTCGCCGAGGATACGCTCAGAGTTCTGGAGTATAATTACCCGGCTTATGCGGCGTCCAACATCAAAGGATTGGCGCAACTCGCTGCCGATGAACGACGCGGCTGGATGTCTGGATTAACTGATCTATCGGATAGGATACTCGAACAACTGCGTATCAAAAAAAGATATTAACATCGAGCATCACTGAGATTGGGCAAAGCCATTCATACTTACTAACACAGCAGGTAACAGCAGATGTTATTCAATAAAATGCTGTAGGTGTTGGTAATTTTCCAGTAGCTGATAGAGTTGCTGGCAGTGGTCGTCGTGTTTTTGGTGGGTGAGTTTGCCACGTATTAATTGAAAACGAAGGTAAACCAGATAGGTGTTGACTACATCAGTTTCGCAATAGTTTACGATTTCATCCAATTTTCCTTGCTGATAAAAATCCCATACTTGACTGCCGTCTACGCCTCCTTTGCCCGGTGTACCAATTAGCTTGGAGATTTTATCTAGCGGTGCTGCCGCATAGGTATCGTAGCCGGCTAAAACATCCATTAAATCCAGATGCCTCCAGTGATAGCGGTTGAAATAATTGTTATAGCGAAAATTGTTAATATTATCGCCGATTTCCCAATACTCAGGGGCGGCAACTTTGTGTAATAAGCTACGGTAGTGCAGCACCGGCAGATCAAAGCGTTTGCCGTTCCAGCTGACCAGCTGCGGTGTATATTTTGCCAACCCTTTGAAAAATTGTTTTACTATTTCGTCTTCTTCACCTTTGAGGGAACAGATCTTAATATCCTGCTCGGATATATGTATCAAGGAGATAACGATAATTTTATGTAGATAATGAGGCATGAAGGTGGAACCGTTTTTTTGATACTGTAGCTGCTCCAATGCCCTCACTACATCGGCGTCGGATAGATCCTTAAAGTCGTGCAGTCGTCGTCCACTGTCGGCATCAGGTATCGTTTCAATATCAAAAATTAGTGTGCTCATTGCCATTCAACTAGGATAAACTCCAGTAGAGATATAACGATCGCCACGATCGCAGATAATCGCAACAACGATTCTGTCTGCTGCTTCGTTGGCAACGCGTAGCGCTGCGTGTATGCAGCCACCCGACGATATGCCACTGAATAAGCCTTCTTCTTTAGCTAAGCGGCGCATAATATTTTCTGCTTCTTCGCGCGATACCGTAAGCATGCGATCAACACACGCAGCGTCAAAGATTTTAGGCTGATAAGCTGGCGGCCAGGCGCGTATGCCGGGTATTTTAGAACCTTCGGCGGGTTCCACGCCAATAATCTCTATATTTGGGTTTTTGCTCTTTAGAAAGCGCGACACTCCGACTATCGTGCCGGTGGTACCCATAGAACTGACGAAATGTGTGACCCGTCCGTCACTGGCGTCCCAAATCTCTGGGCCGGTTGTACGATAATGCGATAAAGGGTTGTCAGAGTTAGCGAATTGGTTTAGCACTTTGCCCTTGCCTTGTGCACCCATCTCATCAGCTAAATCACGCGCACCTTCCATGCCTTGTTCGTCTGAGACCAAAATAATTTCGGCACCGTAGGCTTTCATGCAAGCTCGACGCTCAAGGCTCATACTCTCAGGCATAATCAAAATCATACGATAACCTTGTATCGCGGCAGCCATCGCCAATGCGATGCCAGTGTTGCCGCTAGTTGCCTCTATTAAAGTATCGCCGACCTTAATGTCACCGCGAGCGGCAGCTTCAGTGATCATGCCGAAAGCCGGCCGATCCTTTACCGATCCTGCCGGGTTATTGCCTTCCAGTTTAGCCAGCACTTGGCTACTGCTATTCGCTGCCATGCGCTGCAGGCGTACCAGTGGGGTATGACCTATAAAATCGGCAATGGTAGGAAACTCTTTCATAGTGCTTATAATAAACTGATTTGTGCTATATTGCTTACTTGTGCTATGCACATCAATAACCGTTGCATGCCCACCGACACACCGGCACATTCTCTCATGCCGTTTTTTTCCAATGTTTGCATAAAGTCTTCGTCTATAGAAATAGGTGTCGATAATTCGGTCTGTCGTGTTCGGTTGTGTAATTGTATGCGTCTGTGATAATCCTCAACTTGGGTTAATTCACTGTAGCCGTTAGCTAATTCTATACCATTTAAGAAGATCTCAAATCGCTCGGCAACCTGACGCGGTGAAATACATGCATAAGACGACTGCTCAATCGGAAAGTCGTAAACTGCAATCAATGTGTTCGGATGCTCGCCACCACTATAGCGGGTGCTTGCTGTGTCAAATAGAAAATCCAAGCACTCGCGGCGGTTTTGTGTAGAACTTTGATAACCTAAATCGCGTGCTGCATTAAGCAAAACCTCAGTGTCGCAATTAAACGGGTCACAATCAAAACTATGCTGGAAAAGTTGCTTGTACGAAAGCGGGTATATTTTCATCATGCGGTTCGCTATCATAGCTCTTAGATAGCTTAAACATTCTTCCATTAATCGATGGTAGTTCCAACCCAAGCGATACCACTCCAACATCACAAACTCCGGTCGGTGTTGGTTGCCGTATTCACCTTTTCTAAACACTGGGGCAATTTGGTAGATGTCGGTTTGTGCAGTCATCAGCAATCGCTTCATTTCGTATTCAGGAGAATTTCTGAGCTGTTGTTTTGCATCAACATCGAAGCTCACTATGTCGGGCTCACTATGTGCTGATGAGACTAGACATGGTGTAATCACCTCTCGCACATTGCGTTCACGGAAAAAAGCATGGGTTGCGGCAAGCAATCGGCTTTGTATATTGAGTCGTTGTTCGGGTGTCGGCGATGTAGCCTTAGATGTGTATTTCAAAGAGATAAAGTGTTTGACTGACTACTCGGCTTAGTCTCAATCTTTGATGCGGCTTATATACTCGCCACTTCTGGTGTCTATTTTCAAAACATCACCTTCGTTTACGAACAAAGGAACCTTGATAGTCGCTCTGGTTTCAAGCACTGCTCGTTTGGTTGCACCGCTGACCGTGTCGCCGCGAATACCAGGTTCGGTCTCTATTACTTTAAGCTCAACAAAATTGGGTGGCACCACTAATATAGGCTGCTTATTGTATAGGGTTATCTCGCATAGATCTTGCTCCTTAATCCACGGTGCAGCTTGTTCAACCGCACTGCGTGGTGCTGCGTATTGTTCGTAGTTTTCGTTATCCATAAAATGCCACTGTTGTCCGTCGGTGTATAGATAACTCATCTTCAGTTCGATCACATCGGCAGCTGCGACGCTCTCGCCAGACTTGAAAGTTTTATCTATCAGTTTGCCGGAAATTAAATTCTTTAGTTTGGTACGATTGAATGCTTGCCCTTTGCCGGGTTTAACGAATTCATTTTCTATAATCGTATGGGGTTCGCCATTGAGTAGGATTTTCAATCCACCCTTGAAATCGTTTGTATTATAAGTTGCCATGTGTTTATTATTGGATACGCAAGTTTAGCAAATGAGACTTCTATTATACGACACTCTGTTAGACGCTGTAGGGAAGGGTCGTTTGAGGGCACTAGAAAGTTTTAGTCACAGAATCTGCTGGTGAGGATCTATCAGTATTTGTATGATCTATCATCGTATTAGATGGCGGAAGTATAGCAAAATGAAAGGGGAGTCAATCAGATTTGCTGCTCACCAATACCTCAAGATAATCGTTTGATAGGGCATATCTTTTGATGAAAACTCCCCAAACCCGTTGCTATAGGCTCAACGTAACGGTCCCTCCAAAAAGACCTTGACTCGAACACGAAGATCCGACACTCGACTCACTGTTATCGTGTGGGTCTCCATCGTGTTGCCGTCTTGGGCGGTTACTACGACCATAATCGTGGTCCCTTCGTCGTTTAAGTCAATAAACTGACTTGCACGACCACTAGCTAGCCCTATTCCATTCACTGTGATAGTCGCATTCGGATTGTTTGCTGTTGGAATCACCTGTACTTGCGCTACCCTGTTGGCTACCTCCGCCGTATAGGTCGTCGTTGTCGGCGCAGAAGTCTCAGTTCGTGGAATAATCGTTGTTCCATCCATTTGTTTTAGCACTAAATTACTTAAACTTGCATCACGGCTTGGTGCACGGGTCACAGCCACTGTGTAAGTCTCTGTAGTCTGTTTATCTTGCGCAGTTACGACAATCGTAATCGTTGTCACTCCGCCTTCGGTTAGATCAATCTCTCCATCATCGTTCACCACCGTGTTGCTATCCACTGTGATAGTCGCATCAGGGTGTTTTGCTGTCGGCATCACTCGCACTTGCTCGACCATGTTCTCTACCTCCACCTTATAGGTCGTCGTTGTCGGTGCGAAATCTTCAGTCAATGGAATCATCGTTGTTCCATCTGTTTGTATTAGCTGCAAGTTACCTAAACTCGCATCAGTACTCGGATCTCGGCGCACAGTCACGGTATAGGTCTCAGATGTAATCCTGTCTTCTGCAGTCACTTCAATTTTAATCGGCGTGAAACCTCCTTCAGTGAGAATAATATTTCTACTACCATCCTCTAAAACTAGAACATCATTCACTCGGATAGCCGCATTCGGATGGTTTGCTGTTGGAATCACCTGTACTTGGGCTACCATGTTGGCTACTTCTGCCGTATAGGTCATCGTTGTTGGTGCAAAATCCTCAACCAATCGAATCAGTGTGTTGTCGGTTTGCCTGAGCACTAAATTCCTTAAGCTCGCATCACTACTCGCATCTAGCTCGGCACGAATTAAAAATACGCGATAAGTTATCTGCGTCACTTTATCTGGTGCTGTCACCACTATATCTATCATGGTCTCCTCACCAATATCGCCTAATGACACAAATCCATCTGTCGCTGAACCACTGGCGACGGTCTCTGTGATAAAGTTAACAGCACTCACTGCAATCATTGCTAAAGCATCTTCAGTCGCCGTTGGCATCACTCGTACTTGCGTTACCATATTTGGCACACTCACCGTATAGGTTGTCGTTGACTCTTGAAATATATTGATCACTGTCTGATTATCATCTATCAATTGCAAATCACTTAAGCTCGCATCACTGCTCCCTAGACGGGTCACAGCTATCGCGTAGGTTCTATTGGTTCTGCCATCTTGTGCGGTGACGGCAATCGTAATCACTGTCATTCCGCCTTCGGTTAGATCAATCTCTCCATCATCGTTCACCACCGTGTTGCTATCCACTGTGATAGTCGCATCAGGGTGTGTTGCTGTCGGCATCACTCTCACTTGCGCGACCATGTTGGCTACCTCCGCAGTATAGGTCGTCGTTGTTGGTGCAAAAGTCTCAGTCAGTGGAATAATCGTTATTCCATCCACTTGTGTTAGCACTAAATTACTTAAACTTGCATCACTGCTCGCTGCACGGGTCACAGCCACCGTGTAAATCTCCATCGTATCTCCATCTTGCGCAGTGACGACAACCGTAATCATTGTCACTCCGTTTTCGATTAGATCAATATCTCCACTGCTTCTACCACTAGCCACTGTTTCACTAGCCACTTGGATAGTTGCATTCGGATGTCTCTTCGTTGGCCTCACTCGCACTCGTTCTATCCTGTTGGCTACCTCCGCCGTATAGGTCGTTGTTGTCGGTGAGAAACCTTCAGTCAGTGGAATAATCGTTATTCCATCCATTTGTGTTAGCACTAAATTACTTAAACTCGCATCACGGCTTGGCGCACGGGTCACTGTTATCGTGTAAGTATTTATCGTGCCATCTTGTGCGGTCACCGTAATCGTAACCGTGGTCACTTCACCTTCGGTTAAGCTAATAGCTCTACTTGCGCTATCACTCACTACTGTCTCATCATCTACTGTGATAGTTGCATTGGCATTATTTGCCGTCGGCGTCACGGTTAGACTCGCAACATCATTTTCCACCAATACCGTATAGGTCCTTGCCGTGCTCATAAAGGGTTCGCTTAATTCTCCCTCCGACACTGCCAAGTTAGCTAAGGTCGCATCACTACTCACCGCTCGGCTCACTGCTATCGTGTAAGTATTTATCGTACTATCTTGTGCGGTCACCGTAATCGTAACCGTGGTCACTTCACCTTCGGTTAAGCTAATAGCTCTACTTGCGCTACCACTCACTACTATCTCATCATCTACTGTGATAGTCGCATTGACATTATTTGCCGTCGGTGTCACTGTTATCGTTTGTATCGCATTGACTACCGACACACTATAAATCACCTCATTACTCCTGAAGAGTGGTGTTAATTGTCCTTCCGACACCGCTAAGTTGGCTAAGGTCGCATCACTATTCGCCGCTCGGCTCACTGCTATCGTATAGGTATTTATCGTGGTGTCTTGGGCGGTCACTACTATCGTAATTATGGTGACTTCACCTGCGGCTAATCTAATTGGATTACTTGCACGCTCATTCGCCACCTCTATGCTATCCACTCTGATAGTCGCTTCAGGGTGTGTTGCTGTCGGTATCACTCGCACTTGCGCTATCCTGTTGGCTACCTCCGCCGTATAGGTCGTTGTTGTCGGTGAGAAATCTTCAGTCAGTGGAATCATCGTTGTTCGATCCGTTTGCGTTAGCATTAAACCACTTAAGCTCGCATCACTACTGGGTGGAACCACGGTCAATACATAGGTTCCCGCTGATCTTCCATTTGGTCCAGACACTTCAATCATAATCGTGGTGTCACCGTCTTCGTTTATACGAACATCTTGACTAATGGTACTGGTGACAGTTCGCTCTTGTATGCTGTTACCACTAATGGTAATAACACTATCCATAGTAGCCGTTGGTTGCGCCGTTGCTTGCAGTGTTATTGAATCGACTGCCTGACCAGACAGCATCACATTATAGGAGAATGTCTGCGGATTAAACTCAGGCTCCAATTCACGATTGGTCACCGTGAGAGTATCCAAAAGAGTGGGAAATTGATCGGGAAATTGATTGGGCAATAAACTATCACAGCTAGGTTGCCCAGCAGCACCGCAGGCTGGGTCGTTGTCATCGGATCCACTGGTATATTTCAGTGCCGGGTATTGTGTTTTAGTACCGAAATCCCAGTTTGCCGTGCTCCATTGACTGTATATACCAGTTGGCATAATAGGGGACTGCAGTTCCGCAATGGTCTGAAGCATACTGTTCACACGGGTGCCAATACTACCGACTAAGGTGATTGCATTATTATTATCCCTCGTCGCATAGCTGTTCGTAATGGTGCGAACATTATTACCGACTAATTTGCCCAACTCGAAATTTTGCTCTCCCCTTACATCACCCGTCGCGTAGGTGTTCGTAATGCTACTCCTGTTGAGACCGACTAAGCCGCCTGCTGCTCTCCTCTGTGCATTCACATTACCCGTCGCATAACTGTTCGTAATGGTGCCACTATTATTATCGCCGACTAATCCGCCTATCGTAGTATTCCCAGTCACAACACCGGTCGCATAGCTGTTCGTGATGGTGCCACGATTATCGCTGACTAATCCGCCTACCCCATTACCAGTCCCAATCACCTCACCCGTCGCATAGCTGTTCGCTATACTACCTTGATTGAAGCCGACTAAACTGCCCACAAAATTATTTCCTGCGACTACATTATTGAGCAGACCAATATTCCTAATTTTAGAATTGCTATCTGTCTCTTCGAATAAACCTATAGTATCATCAGAAGATCTATCTATCATTAAGTTAGATATCGTATGACCATTGCCTTCAAATACTGCATTGAAATCGGCGGATATAATTCCTATTGGCAGCCATCCTTCACCTGCAGTCCATGCCGTATTAATGTTTCCACTGTCATAACTGTTAGCATCTTCAAAATCTAAACTCCGAACCAACTCATAGCCACGACAGCCATCCTGAGGACAACCTGCTGTTATTAGAGGTGTGGGGGCGATACTCGGTCGATAGCCTTTACCGTCCGGCTGATAGCGTACAGCATTCAACCCCTCTAAGCTACACAGTTCTATCAAGCCATCACCATCTTTGTCTATATCCATAGCTGCTGGCACACCGTCGCCATCAGTGTCCGCTATGTCCTGCGTGCAAGAGGGTAGCGAAGTTTGTTGCGCAACCGCAGGTTGACACAGCATTAAAATCAGTAATAAAACTATGCTAAAAAATGCCAATCTATCACTTGCTATGCGCATCAATAGCCGTTGCATACCCACTGACACACCTTTGTCGTACTCAATGCATTCATTTTCTATGATCGTATGTGGTTTACCATTGAGCAGAATTTTCAGTCCGTTCTTGAAATCGTTTGTATTATAAGTTGCCATGTTTTTAGTGGGATACGCCAGTTTAGCAAATGGAACTTATATTATACGACACCATGTTAGATGCTGTAGGGAAGGGTAGTTTGAGAGGACTACAAAGTTTTAGTCACAAAATCTGCTGATGCGGATCTATCAGTATTTGTATAATCTATCGTCGTATTAGATGGTGACAGCTTTGTAAAATGAAAGGGTAGGGGGCAATCAGCTTTGCTGCTCAGCAATATCTCAAGGTGATCGCTTGATAGCAGTGATTTTTTGATGAAAACTCCCCAAACCCGTTGCTATAGGTTCAGCGTAGCGGTCCCTCTAAAAAGACCTTGACTCGTGCACGGAGATCACGAGGCTGATTAGGTAATAAACTACCACAGCTAGGTTGCTTGGTGCTGGGTTGCTCAGTGCTAGGTTGCCGATCAGTATCACAGGCGGGGTAGCTAGTATCAAGTCCTACGACATATTTCAGTCTTGGGGATTGTGTTTCAGTACCGAAATCCCAGTCTGCAGTGCTCCATTGACTATATATACCAGTTGCCGTAGTGGGCGATTGCAGTTCCCTAAGGGACAGATGCCGATTGTTCATAATGGTGCCAGTATCACTAACAACTAAGTTTATATTATTACTACCCGTCGCATAGCTGTTCGTAATGGTGCCACTATTATCACCGACTAAGCCGCCTACCAGTTCGTTCCCTGTCACAGCACCTGTCGCATAGCTGTTCGTAATGGTGCCACTACTATCATTTTCACCATTTTTACCGACTAAGCCACCTACGCTAGAGCCTCCCATCACATTACCCGTCGCATAGCTGTTCGTAATCATACCAGCACTGCCATCAAAAATGGTATTGAAACCGACTAAGCCGCCTGCCTCTTCTAAGTTCCCTATGACAGCACTGGTCGCATAGCTGTTCGTAATGCTAACCTGATTGAAACCAACTAAGCTGCCTGTGAAGCTCCCTCCCTTAATACTAACATTTAGCAGACCAATGTTAGTGATAGCAGCATTAGTCCCTGCTACATAACCAAATAAACCTACATCATCAGAAGATCTATCTATCATTAAGTTAGATATCGTATGTCCATTACCCTCAAATACCGCATTGAATGTACCTATCGGCAGCCATCCTGTACCTGTCGTCCATGCCATGCTAATGCTTTCACTGTCATAACTATTAGTATCGTTAAAGTCTAAACTCCGAACCAACTCGTAGCCATCACAGCCATCCTGAGGACAGCCTGTCGTTATCCGGGTTGCGGTGCCACTCGCTTTATAGCCACTACCGTCCGACTGATAGCGCATCGCATCCAATCCCTCTAAGCTACACAGTTCTATTAGACCATCACCATCTTTGTCTATATCCATAGCTGCGGACACACCATCTTCATCAGTGTCCGCTATGTCCTGCGTGCAAGAAGGCAATGAAGATTCTTGCGCAGAAGGTTCTTGCGCAACCGCAGGTTGCCACGGCATTAAAATCAGTAATAAAAACGGACTTAAAGGTTTCAATTTATCGTTGTTGGTGATAATACTGTATATATTAGCATGCTTGATTTGTATCTTAAGCAGTGTTTTACATCTCAGGTATGACGCATAACTCAAAGAGGCTTGCGATATCTTTAGATTTTTATTTTGCTGTCATAGTTCTAGAGGATAGAGCTATTTTTTTAAGCAGTCTTATATAGTTATATTACATTTGCATAGTGTGTGTCGACCAGTTCGGCAATCGGCGTAGCATGTTATACTAGATGCTAGTTAGCTATATGACAGTTGGCAACTTAAAATGGAAGGAGGTGCATTATGGATGTCAATATAACAGTCAATGATTTGGACTTAAAAATTAATGTTGAAAAAGTAGGGGTTGGAAAAACTCCTTTGCTAATGGTTCATGGGATTCCGACAAATGCTCGCCTGTGGCGCCACTTGCAAGAACATCTAAAAGATGACTATACGACTTATGCGATGGATATGGTTGGTTACGGCATGTCTGATATGCCGTTGGATAAATTTGAACATACTCTGACCAATCAAGCTGAAGCGATTAAAGCGGTAATTGAAGCTTTATCTCTCAAAGGGGAGGTGATACTTTTAGCGCACGATCACGGTGGCGGTGCTGCACAAATTTTTGCTTCAAAATATTGTGACTATATTAGCCGGTTGATACTCATTAATCCGGTTGCATTTGATTATTGGCCGGTCTTGGAAGTGGAAGCATTCAATGGCTTGGTGGGTGCCAGTGACGAAGCCTTGCAGGCGGCTATGCAGCAAGCGGCGGCAAACTTCGGGATGCTATTGCGTACCGGTAGCCACGATAAAATTGCCTTTACTGATCAAAATGTCAAGCAAAACTACTTGCAGTTTTGGGCGCGCGGACCGGGTTTAACTGGCTTTAAGTCACTGGTTAAGGTTTGTAGCCAGCCCGGCAACCAAGAGACACTCACGGTAGATCATTCTCAGATTACTTGTCCGACAATGATTTGCTGGGCATTACACGATGCTTGGATGCCTAAGGAATCTGCTATACGGCTCAAGGCTGCTATCTCCGGTCCAGTGAGACTTGAGTTCATAGAACGAGCCGGACATTATGTATTGGAAGACAGACCTGATGCCATCGCCGCTCATGTCGACGATTTTATTACTGAGTGGGAAGGTGTCGCAGTCTAAAATACGATAACCTATTCCGTAAGATGTAGTACTTATGTGCTTTCGCCTTTATACATTGGGTTGAGTGCAGCACAGATATCTACACCTTGGGTATCTGAGTTGATCTACCCCTAAACTATAGAGGTAAGACTTTTTAGTGTTTATTTTTATACATTTTTAAGGCATAGTATGCTACAATAATTTGCTTTGCAAACCCAGTTAACTTTATACGGGCTGCCTAGCTTGTATGAGTCTATTTCAATATAGAAACCGAAATAGAAATTGTAACGAACATTGATAGAGAATCGAATAAATGTCTAAAGATGATGATAAAGTTGATGATAAAGTTGATGAAACGCGACGGCGTTTCTTAACTTCTAGTGCCAGTATAGTGGGTGGAGTAGGAATGGTTATGACCGCAGTTCCTTTCGTTAAATCTATGGAGCCCAGTGCTAGAACCCAAGCAGCCGGCGCACCCGTGGAAGTTGATCTAACGAGAATAGAGCCGGGCGGGATGATACGCGAGGAGTGGCGTGGCAAGCCGATCTGGGTGGTGAATAGAACCAAGCAGATGTTGCAGACCTTAAAAGATGTCAAACCGCAGCTACGCGATCCTAATTCGGACATACCACAACAACCGGAATATGCACATAACGAGTATCGTTCTATTAAGCCGGAGTTTTTAGTATTAGTCGGTATATGCACCCATCTAGGGTGTTCTCCTACCTACCGACCTGATGTTGCCCCAGACGATTTGGGAGCAAAATGGGAAGGTGGTTTCTTTTGTGCATGCCACGGTTCGCGTTTTGATTTGGCAGGACGGGTATATCGTGGTGTCCCTGCACCTAAAAATTTAGAAGTACCTCCATACCATTATGCTAGCGATGATAAAATCATCATCGGCCAATCGGAGAAGGAGAAAGCGTAATGGAGCAAAAGGCGACCGGTCTACTGGGCTGGATAGACGAGCGTCTGCCGATTAGTAAATTCTGGCAAGATCATCTTGCCGGCTACTATGCACCAAAGAATTTTAACTTTTGGTATTTCTTTGGTTCGCTTGCGCTATTCGTATTAGTGCTACAGATAGTCACTGGTATTTTTCTGACGATGCACTATAAACCTGATGCGCTAAAAGCTTTTGCGTCGGTTGAATATATTATGCGCGATGTGGAATGGGGCTGGTTGATTCGCTATATGCATTCAACTGGTGCGTCGGCATTTTTCATCGTTATCTATTTGCATATGTTTCGGGCATTGATATATGGTTCGTTCAAGAGGCCGCGTGAGTTACTATGGATTATTGGCATGTTTATTTACCTAGCCTTAATGGCAGAGGCCTTTATGGGTTATTTATTACCGTGGGGACAGATGTCTTATTGGGGGGCGCAAGTAATAATCAATCTGTTCGGTGCTATTCCTTATATAGGTGAGGACTTGGCGATTTGGATACGCGGCGACTATGTGGTGTCCGATGCCACCCTCAATCGCTTCTTTGCATTCCATGTAATTGCTTTTCCGCTGATCTTGGTCGGCTTGGTATTCGTGCATATTATGGCACTGCACGAGGTCGGCTCTAATAATCCCGATGGCATAGAGATTAAAAAAAATAAAAACTCTGATGGGGTGCCAGTTGACGGTATTCCGTTTCATCCTTATTACACGGTTAAAGATATTTTCGGTCTTGTTGTATTTTTGCTATTCTTCTCCATCGTTGTATTTTATATACCAGAGATGGGTGGCTACTTTCTAGAGCACAATAATTTTCTACAAGCCAATCCCTTAGTAACCCCAGAACATATATCGCCGCTCTGGTATTTCACACCGTTTTATACGGTGTTGCGGGCAGTGCCCGATCCGTGGTACGGGGTATTGGCGATGGCATCAGCTATTCTGATTCTATTCTTTATGCCGTGGATAGATAAAAATCCTATTAAATCAGTACGCTACCGTAGTATTCTGCACAAACTCAATCTTGCCATATTTGTCGTTGTGTTTATCTATTTGGGTTATTTGGGCATGCAATCGGTCAACTCGTTTCGTACTGAGATGGCAGTAAGGTTCAGCGAACTTTACTTTTTGTTTTTCTTTATATTATGGGTACACAGCAAGCCTCGCACAAACTTATTTAACATGGGTTGGTTGGTGTTTTGGGTCGCATTGATAAGTATTTACGATATTCAACGCATCTACGACGATCAGAGCATTACTCTCGTTGTTTATTCGTGGTTTATTCCGGTCGTGTACTTGGCTTTGCAACTGCTACTTCCGACGATTAAAAGTTTTGCTATGCTGTCTGCAGAAAAACCAGAGCCAGCTAGAGTGCAATCGTGACACGCTATATTCGGTTATTTTTCACACTACTGACCGTAGTGTTATTGCTGACAACAACAACCGCTGTATACGCAGCGATATCACAAGGTTATCCATTACAACATATAGAGGTGGATATACATAACCGTAATACCTTACAACGCGGCGCAAAATACTTCATCAATTATTGCTTGAGCTGCCATAGTTCTCGTTATGCTCGTTATCAGTGGGTCGGGCGTGACCTAGGCTTGAGTGAAGAGATGATCAAAAAGGATTTTATTTTTACCGATAGCAAGGTGGGTGATTTAATGGTGGTTTCAATGCCTGCCGAAGGTGCACAGCAATGGTTTGGCGCACTGCCGCCGGATTTAACCTTGGTTGCTCGTGCGCGCGGTAAGGATTGGCTTTATACCTATCTAAAAGCTTTCTATTTGGACGACACCCGGCCTATGGGCGTTAACAATGCAATATTCCAGCATGTTTCAATGCCGCATGTGTTGTGGGATTTACAAGGCTGGCAAAAACCCGTATACAAGACTATTAGCGATGAAAACGGCACTGAGAGACAAATTATTGTCGATTTTGAGTTGGTTGAACCTGGTACATTATCAGAAAAAGAATACGATAGGGTGGTAAGAGATATTGTTACTTTTTTAAGTTATTTGGCGGAACCGGCCAAATTAGAGCGTCATCGTGTCGGGATTTGGGTGATTATATTCTTATTAGGTTTATTGGTGGTAGTCTATTTACTTAAGTGGGAATACTGGAAGGATGTCGAGAAATAGTTACAATATGCTACTGGATTATACCTTAAAACTCTATTCCTCCCCATCTTGTCCGCAATGCCATCGAGTGCGTTTTGTACTGTCTGAGAAACAACTGGATTACGATACAGTTAAGGTTGAAGGAAACAATAAGCCGTCTGAATTAGCTGAGATAAACCCGTATAATTCGGTACCTACTTTAGTAGATCGCGGCATTGTCTTATACGATGCCGGTATTATATTAGAGTATCTGGATGAACGCTATCCGCATCCACCCCTGATTCCAGCGGACCCGATGACTCGCGCTAATTTCCGGCAAGCTCTGTATCATATCGAGGTTGATTGGTATAGCCAGCTAAAAAAGTTATCATCGCCTAGTAAGAGAATAGCCGATTCGGCAAGGAAAGTAATGTACGAAATACTAATGTCTAATGCATCCTCATTCAAAAAGCATCGTTATTTTTGGGATGATGATTTCAGTATTATAGATTGTAGTATTGCACCTGTTTTATGGCGTTTGCCAAGTTTGAGAGTAGATATGCCTACCAGGAGCAGTCATCCTATACGCCGGTATACCAAACGTATTTTTGAACGGGCGTCGTTCCGCAAAAGTTTAGAACACGCGGATGATGCGCGGAAAGAGATTTGACCAAATGACAATAACGAAAGGTACAGATTGTTAGGGTTGAACTATAGTTTATCTGTGCATAGCCAGGCATAAATAGATTATGCCCACTTTAGAATAGCGTTGACTGTTTGCTTTGTAGAGCAATTATTTCCATTTAATAGAACAACCGATGCTAGCGGTTTGATATTCGGGACCTTGCCCAGTTTCGGCTACCAGGATCATTGCTTCGAGTAGTTCGGGCTTCATGCTTTCGTCGCTTTTGTTCGGCCCGCTTGCGTCCAGTCGTCCTCGGTATTGGAGTTCAAAGTTTTTGTTATAACCGAAAAAGTCAGGTGTGCATACTGCACCATATGCTTTGGCAACTGCTTGGCTTTCATCAAATAAATAGGGAAAGGGGTAGGCCAAATTTTTAGCAATTTTTTTCATATTATCAAACGAGTCTTCTGCATAGTCAGCCGGATCGTTAGACATGATTGCAACGGAATTGATACCGTAGTCAAAAAGCTGTCTAGTTTGGGTAACCAGTTTCTTTTGCACCGCTTTGACAAAAGGGCAGTGGTTGCAAATAAACATGACTAGCAGACCGTTTGCTCCCATACAGTCGCGTCCGTTATATATTCTGCCGTCGGTTGCTGGTAGGCTAAAATCGTGCATCGCCTCTCCAAAATTGCAAACTGGTGTTGTTTTTGCTACCATAATTTCCTTATCTGAATGTACCACAAAAGTTAAACCTGCATAATAACTTATTTTTTCATATTATCAAGTATTGATACGCTAAAATTATACAACCCTATAACGAGAAATTTAATGACACGATTTTTTACTTCCGAGTCGGTTTCCGAAGGTCACCCTGATAAGATTTGTGATCAAATATCCGACGGTATCTTAGATGCACTGCTGGCTGAGGATGTCAACAGCCGCGTTGCCTGTGAGGTTATGGTCAAAAATAACCATGTGGTTGTCGGTGGTGAGGTTTCCGCCACTGCTGATATTTGTTATGAAAAGCATATTCGTCGTATCATTGCCGAGATAGGTTACGACGATCCAGCACTGGGCTTTGATGCCGAACAATGTAGTATTTCGTGTTTATTGGGTAGGCAATCATCTGATATTAATCAAGGTGTTGACGGTGGTGAAATGCAAGGAGCGGGTGATCAAGGCCTGATGTTCGGCTATGCAAATAACGAGACTGATACATTGATGCCAGCACCCATTACTTACGCACATCGTTTGCTTAAGCGCCACGCCGAATTAAGGCGGACTAAGGCACTGGCGTGGTTACGACCAGATGCCAAGAGCCAACTCAGCTTTCGTTACGAAGACGATAAGCCGGTTGGTATATTGGCGGTAGTTTTCTCTACCCAGCACGATGAATCTGTATCGCTTGCTGACATTGAAGAAGCAGTCAAAGAACAAATCATTAAGGCGGTTTTGCCAGCCGAGTGGTTGTCTGCTGATACCCGCTATCATATTAACCCGACTGGTCGTTTCGTAATTGGTGGCCCGGTCGGTGATTGCGGATTAACTGGGCGCAAAATTATCGTTGATACTTATGGTGGTATGGCACGACACGGTGGTGGTGCTTTTTCAGGTAAGGATCCGTCTAAGGTTGACCGTTCTGCAGCGTATGCAGCACGCTATGTGGCAAAGAATATCGTTGCCGCAGATTTAGCTAAGCGTTGCGAGGTACAGATTTCTTATGCAATAGGTGTCGCCGAACCAGTTTCGATTTCGGTGGATACTTTTAGTACTGGCAATCTCCCTGATGTGGAGATTGTATCTCTGATAAAAGAGCATTTTGATTTGCGTCCTGCGGCAATTATCAAAAATCTAGATTTACTCAATCCAATTTATCGCCAGACTGCTGCATACGGGCATTTCGGTAGAGACGATGTGCAATTACCTTGGGAACGATGCGATAAAATAGCATCGTTAAAAGCGTAGCTTGGTATAGCTACCACAGCATTATTGATTAAAGAGCATATAAAAGGAGATATATAAATGAGCGTTGTAGCCACAGAACTGGAAAGAGATTACCGAGTTGCCGATTTAAGTTTAGCAGAGTGGGGAAGGAAAGAAATTACGATTGCTGAGACTGAGATGCCGGGATTGATGGCATTACGAGAGCAGTATGCTGGAGAACAACCGCTCGCTGGAGCGCGCATTGCTGGCTGTTTGCACATGACCGTGCAGACTGCGGTGTTGATAGAAACCTTAGTTAAACTTGGCGCATCTTTGAGATGGTCGTCGTGCAATATATTCTCTACGCAAGACCACGCAGCGGCAGCGATGGCTCTAGCTGGCATTCCGGTTTTTGCTTGGAAAGGTGAAAGTGAATCCGAATATTGGTGGTGTGTAGAGCAAACGGTTAAAGGCAGAGATGGTTGGACACCTAATTTATTACTGGACGACGGTGGCGATTTAACTAAAGTGATGCACGATGATTATCCCGATTTACTAAAGCAGGTGAAAGGGGTATCCGAAGAAACTACTACTGGGGTGAGACGGCTTTACGAGATGTCCGCAAAGGGAGAGTTAGCGACGGTTGCATTCAATGTTAACGACTCTGTTACCAAATCTAAGTTTGATAATATCTATGGTTGTCGCGAGTCGCTAGTAGATGGCATTAAGCGTGCTACTGATGTAATGATGTCTGGCAAAATAGCGGTGGTTTGCGGTTACGGTGATGTCGGCAAAGGATGTGCACAATCGCTGCGTAGTCAACGATGCCAAGTGTGGGTGACCGAAATAGATCCGATTTGTGCGTTGCAGGCGGCGATGGAAGGGTTTCGCGTCGTGACTATGGAGGAGGCTGCTGGGCAAGCTGATATATTTATTACCGCAACTGGTAATTATCATGTCATTAACCACGACCATATACTGGCAATGAAAGATCAAGCAATTGTTTGTAATATCGGGCATTTTGATAATGAAATAGATGTGATGAGCTTAAAAAATTATCGTTGGACGAATGTCAAGCCACAGGTCGATCAGATAGAACTACCCGATGGCAAGTGCATCACGCTACTGGCCGAAGGACGACTAGTTAATTTAGGTTGTGCGACTGGGCATCCGAGTTTTGTGATGTCTAACTCATTCACCAATCAAGTGCTGGCGCAAATAGAGCTTTGGCAAAACGCTGACCGCTATAGTATTGGTGTGCACACACTGCCTAAGTTGCTTGACGAGCAAGTGGCACGATTGCATTTAGCTAAAGTCGGTGCACACTTAACACAATTAAACTCTAAGCAAGCCGAATATATCGGAGTCCCTGTAGAAGGCCCTTACAAAGCAGATCACTATCGTTATTAGTATCTTAGCGGTGCCACTGTAATGCGGGTGCCAAGGGTTTATTATGCGGTTGATATCGAACCGCAACAGATATTCAAAGTTGACGGTAGCCTGCACCATTATCTAAGCCGAGTACTGCGCCTGAAAGCCGGCAACGAGCTTCGTGTCTTTAATGGTAAGGGAGCAGAATTCTTATGCACAATCATTGAAAATAAGCGCCACACCAGTACTTTGTTATGCTGTAGCGAAGTGGAAACTTTAGCTGAACCTAGCATGGCAATTAAACTTTATTTAGCGGTTTGTAAAAATGAAGCGATGGATTTTTCGTTGCAGAAAGCAACCGAATTAGGGATACAAGAATTGCAGCCTTTAATCACCGAGTATAGCTTGACTGCTAACATAGCCACTCGGCGACGATTACACTGGCAAGGTGTTGCGACTAGTGCTTGCGAGCAATGCGGCAGGACGATTATTCCAATCATAAAGGAACCTATCGCATGGACAGAAATAGCAAAGATTAATAAAGATGATAAGGCGATTATATGTACCGTGGATGCTGAGGTGCCGATTCATGTATACATTGACGAGTTTTTAGCGCAGCCATTGAGTCAAAGATTGAATCAAAGAGCTGTATTTCATTTAATGATCGGGCCGGAAGGCGGCTTCAGTAATGCTGATATTGCGCAGGCAACCGCATTAGGCTTTAAGCCTGCACATCTGGGGAATTATGTTTTGCGCACCGAAACTGCAGTCGCTGCAGCACTGGGTGCGGCTCGCTTTTCTAGATAGAATGCCTGAGGTAGTCTCATATTTATTTCTAGTTTTGCTTGTCGGAGGGAGGAACTGGATCTAATCCACCTGCGCTAAACGGATGGCAGCGCAGTAGTCGTTTGATAGTCAACCATAGCCCTATCAGTGCACCGTGCTTATTTATTGCTTCGCTAGCGTAAGCAGAGCAGCTCGGGTAGAAACGACAGTGCGATGGGAAAAGTGGTGACCATAAATATCGATAGGCTTTGATGCATAACAAGAGCAGTGCCTTAACTAGCGTACCGATTATTTTCACTGTCTTAACCATTGGGTACCAGATTTACTATCTTCTAAAATGATGCCGGCTTCCTTTAAGCGATGGCGTATTTCATCGGCGGTGGCGTAATCTTTATTGGCACGCGCTTGGTTTCTTTTTACGATTAAATCTTCCACCTGTTGTTCGGACATTTGCGTATCTACAGTTTTATCAAAAGATTGCTTTTGAAACCAACTGCGAGGTTGTTCGTTTAACAAACCAATGAAGTTAGCGGATGCCTTTAGTGTCGAGGCTTTGGCGTTGCGTTCACTTGCCGTAGCAAGACTCGTTTCATTTGCCAGACGATGTAGTTCGGCAATAGCTTGTGGAGTGTTGAGGTCATCAGCTAATGCATCGGCAACTTTGTTATCTATCGCCGCTTTATCTAGCTGTGCCGAGTGCAGTAAGCGATACCATTTATCTAGATTATTACGCGCTTGCTCAAGGATTTCGGGTGTCCAATCTAAAGGCTTTTTATAATGCACACCCATTAATGCCAGGCGTACACATTCACCGTGAAACTTTTTCAGTACTTCTCTTAGTGTGACGAAATTACCTACCGACTTTGCCATTTTATCACCTTTGACGGTGATATAACCGTTATGCAACCAGTAGCGTACAAACTTCTTATCGTGCGCACATTCGCTTTGTGCTATTTCGTTTTCATGGTGAGGAAAGATTAAATCCATACCACCACCGTGTATATCTATAGTATCTCCTAGCAAGGCTTCTATCATCACCGAACATTCTAAGTGCCAACCAGGTCGCCCGCGTCCCCAAGGACTCTGCCAGCCAATTTGCTGTGCTTGCGAAGGTTTCCATAAAACAAAGTCAGACGGATTCTTTTTATAGGTTGCGACTTCCACTCTAGCGCCTTCAATGATATCGTTTATGCTTTGATGCGACAAACAACCGTAATTTTTGGCTTTGGTTATTGCAAATAATACATGTCCTTCGGCTTGATAGGCATATCCTTTATCTAATAGCTTTTCAATCATCTTCAGCATTTCAGGGATATATTTTGTGGCACGCGGTTCTGCCGACGGTGCGAGGGTATTCAGTTGCGAGATATCTTGATGAAATGCCTCAATATATCGTTGCGTCAGTTCGTCTACTGCTATATTTTGGCTACTTGCAGCATTGATAATTTTATCGTCAACATCGGTGATGTTGCGTACATAGGTGACTTCCTGGTAATGTTGTTGGAGTAAGCGATATAATAAATCAAATATGACTATAGGTCGTGCATTACCAATATGGATGTAATTATAGACCGTAGGTCCGCATACATACATCAAGACTCGGTTAGGTTCAGCAGGTTTGAATGCTTCTTTAATACCAGTGAGTGTATTGGATAGACGAATCGTCATTTTGAGTCTTTATTTTTATTCAATTTGGTTTCTACTTGTATTAAATTACTCTTTTTATTGTTGAATCGTGGTTGCTTATAGGGCTTACTGGATATAGCTTGTTGTTTAATCTCTGTGCGCGCAAGCGATGGCTTTTTAGTCGATTTGCTATCGTGATTTATGGTATCGGGCTGTTGCGCCGAACGATTTTCGGAGTGCGCTCGTGAGGGGTTCTGATCACTAGCCGAAGGTAGGCTTTTGTTTGTCGAGGTCCTAGGTTTTCTATATGATCTACGCTTTGTATACGCATGTGTGGTGCCTTTTTGTTTGGTAGCTGGTTGTGTTGAAGTGCTTGCATTGAGAGCCTGGGTCTGTTCCTCTGAGGCAGTAGACTTTCTACGATTAGAAGATCTTTTACTCGAAGTATGGTGTGGTGTTTTCTTTTCTTTATTTTGACCCTGGTAGTGCGTTCTGAACTTTGTTGATCTATATTTACTTCTTTTTCTGCGATAGCTTTTGTCGGTTGTCTCTTTACGAAAGTAGGTACTCAATTTTCCCCATAAGTTTTTGAAAATAGTCGTAAAACTTTTCTGCTCCATTGCCATCACCGCTGAAATAGCAGGCACTTCGTCTTTAATTGTTGGCGGTATGGTGTGGTGGTCGTTGCGTATATCTTGTTGTTGCATTGAAGAGCGGATGGATACTGTGCCGAGGGGATTTTTATCGTTTCTATAACTGTCTTTTTGATATCGTTCTATTTTGTAATGTGGTGTTTCTATCTGTGCATCAGCTTTTAGCGATACTTGTATTTTGTAGCGTTTTCCTATGCTATCCAGCGCATCGCTTTTGTCGGCCATCAGAAATTGATAAACTTCAGCAGGTATGTATCCTATAACTTGATTGGTGTTAGGTTTACCGGCTTCTTCTTCTATCAATCGTAGTACAACCAAAGCACAAGACTTTACAGTTCTTATAAAGCCGCGTCCGCTACAACGAGGGCAGAGTATTTGGCTTTCATCTTTTAGAGAGGGGCGTAGCCGTTGGCGTGACATTTCTAATAAGCCGAACTTAGATATGTTTCCTATGCGCGTGCGGGCGCGATCTTTTTTTAGTAGCTTGTGCAGATATTCTTCTACTTTACGCTTATTGCTACGCGACAGCATATCAATAAAGTCTATTACCAATAGTCCTCCCATGTCGCGCAGGCGTAACTGTCTGGTAATTTCATCTATCGCTTCCAAGTTTGTTGCTAGCGCAGTTCCTTCCAGATCGTCATGTTTGGTTGAGCGGCTCGAATTAATATCTATCGATGTGAGTGCTTCGGTATGATCTAATACGATAGAACCACCAGAAGGCAAACCCACTTGATGTTGGTATAGACTTTCAATTTGTGTTTCGATATGCATACGGTTGAACAGTGGGATATTACCGCTGTATAGCTTTAGCTTGCGTTTGTAATGCGGTAAAGTCATAGACAGGAATGCTCTGATCTCCTCATAGACCTGCTGATCGTCGACAATGATTTCGCTGATATCCAGCTCTAGATTATTTTGTATGGTTTGTAGCACGATACTCGCTTCTTTGTAGATTAAAAAAGGAGCGGCGCGTTCGTCACCGGCTTTTTGTATCTGTTTCCACAAATGGCGTAGATAGTTAAGATTTTTTTGCAGATCGTGTTTTTGAGCGTTCAGACATGCAGTGCGCAGAATAGCACCTTCGTCTTTGTTGACGGTGATTTCTCTGCTTAACGCAAGCATACGCCGACGATCTGAACCAGTTATTCGTTGTGATATGCCGCGCGCGTGGGGTCGATCAGGCATCAGCACTAAGTATTGCCCAGTGAGGCTAATGAAAGTGCTCATCGACGCCCCTTTGTTGACCAGCTCTTCACGAACTATCTGAACAATAATTTCTTGTCCTTCTTTAAGCTGTTCGTTTATTCGGCGGCTGTTAATACGGCGTTCGCCGCCGGCTATATAGCGAGAGCATATTTCTTTAGTGGGAAGAAACCCTTGACGGAAACCGCCGTAGTCAACAAAAACTGCATCTAAGCTCGGTGCTATTGACGCAATAATGCCTTTATAAATATTTCCTTTTTTTTGTCTTTTACCTGCTGCCTCTATATCCAGATCGTATAATTTCTGACCATCTACTATGGCAACACGCAGCTCTTCTTGTTGCGTTGCATTTACTAAAATTCTTTTCATCATCCACTCTTCTTTTTATGTAAGACGAACACACACCGCGGTATATTACGAACCTGTGTGGAGTAGGATACGAACCATTAATTCGTAATTTTAATTTTTTGATAACTAGTATCCCTAATAAATTCAACATGTATGTCGTCTTATAAACTATTGGTAAATCAATTGATGAACCCAGCGCCATCCATCATCGTATTCGGTTTATGGCGTAATTCATCAAGCTATCAGGCACTAAACATGGCCTGGTGATAATCTATATAATTATAGCACACGGAACTAAGTATCAGCGCATAGCTATGCTATGGGGGACTAGAAAGTTTTAGTCACACAATCGAGGGGTAAATAAGGTGTAGACAACTGCCTAATCTTCAAAGTCAAGTACTCTAAGTCTTGATAGCCATATC
>JACONC010000018.1 GCA_014323925.1 Chromatiales bacterium
TGTAATCTCCTTAGTTAGGTTTTTATGAAAATAAAGAGATTATACAATTACTTACATATCCTCACTTATCAAATTCTGTGACTAAAACTTTCTAGTGCCAGCATCGTACATTCGTTTGTTGTCTATGGGCGGAGTGTTATAATATCAATCTAGACACCACCAAGGAGAATAGAGATGTCAGATATAGCTTTATACAATTTATTAAAACGGATACCGGATGCGACCGATGAAGAAATAGAAAAAGCAGTCGCTGATTTTGCGGTCTCAAAGGAAGTTTCCACTAAGGCAGATTTAGCTAATCTAGAGACTAGAGTTATAGAAAAAGTGGCAACCCTAGAGGCAAAACTAACGAGACAGATGTATGCGGTCGGTGGCGTGATAATTATAGTGAATACAGCTGTGATTGGGCTGATGATAAGGTTCTTATTCTTATAAGTAAAAACCATTAGATCGCAACGCAAGTAACACTAAATTAGCCACGCAGTTATACTACTTGCGACACTACAACCTGGGCATGTAAAAATTCAACCGAAGTCACCTCTGACACTCGCAGGAGCGAGCAAGGTGTCTCTGAAGTTGAAAGGTAGTGAAGACACGGATGTCCGAACTAACACCAGTCGCACATCATAGAGAATGGAGTTTTACTCCGCTATCCTGCGACCAGAAAAACTACGCTCGCGGCCGCAGCGTGGGTTGGAGATCGCCGATTTTCGGCGAAGATAAGAAATACCTGCGAATAAAAGCAGTTTTATGTTAAATCACGATCGGCGAAGTTTTGACCCATGATCCTATGCAAAATTCGTTTGTTATCTGTGGGCAGGGGTACTATAATCAATTTAGACACCATCAAGGAGAATAAAGATGTTCGAGATTGCTTTATACACTGCATTAACAAAGCTAGGCCTTTCGCCGGAGGAAGCAAAAGAAGCAGTTGCCGATGTTGCAAGCTCAAAGGATGTTGCGACTAAGGCCGATCTAGCCAACCTAGAGATCAGGCTAACGAAACTGATATTTACAGTTGCTCTGATAAATTCTGGAATAATCATCGCTGCAGTCGGATTGATGATAAAATTCTTAAATTGAATATATGATGACTCAAATGATGTCTAAAATTGATATTGAAAAGCTGAAGACTAAAAAGGCATAATATAGAAAAATCCTTCCTTAGCTTGCGATACAGTAACGATGTCAGTGTTGGTTCTATCTACGAAATTATTCGATTTGCCACCGCACTAAGCAAACGCTCTCCTTGAGCGCACACTTAACAGAACCCCGGCACTCAGTCTCGCTCCCACCGCCTAACCAAACACTGCACACGATAACGACTGTATAGCACCCAAAATGAACAATGCGATTAGCCATTGAACGCACGGCGGCATTCTTCCGCAATAGCGGAAGCTGCGCAGTAGCGCAGCACTTCCTGAGCTTTTAATTTAGATAGGTAATCTATCTTTGCTTTAGGCGATCTGTAAGATCTAGAACAGCACTTATAAATCTGATTACAGAAACCCCGGTTATGATTGTAAAGATGAATAGCCCTAATATGTAAATAGGGAGACTACCAAGATAGTTCCCCAATACTGCAATTCCTATACTAATACCTACCAGTATTAATATTACTAGTATGTCAATAAAACTTGAGTTGTCAGTATTGTTGCTAAATTGCCTATTCTTCAATTTAGTCTCCTCATCTCACTTCAGTGTATCTGGCACTATACAGTTTGTTCTTTTAATATCAGCAGCACGAATTATTCTCAAAATCGCATAACTTTGCGTTTACGCTTGCATTGAAATCATTGCTGTATGGCAAGCTATGAATTTCGGTGTTTAGAGTCTATAGCAAATAAGCTACTATGCAGGCATTGCGGGTTGGTAATCACTTAATTTAAGAACCTTATCATTAATCCGATCGACGCGATGATGATTGCAACCGACGCATACATATGCCTCGTTAGTCTAGCCTCTAGGTTTGCGACTTTTTCTATAACTCTAATCTCTAGGTTGGCTAAATCTGTTTTAGTTAACATATCTTTAAGATCGGCCTTGGTCGCCGCATCCTTTGAGTTCGCAACATCAGTAGCTGCTTCCTTTGCTTTATCTGGTGAAAGCCCTAGCTTCGTTAATGCAGTATATAACCCTATCTTGGACATCTCTATTTACGCCTTATGGTTTTGGACAAACTCTATTATTATCATAACCTTTTCCAGTTAGTTTTGGATAGTTTGTTCTTTTAATATCAGCAGCACAAATTATTCGCAAAACTGCATAACTTTGCGTTTACGCTTGCATTGAGATCATTGCTGTATGGCAAGACTATGGGTTTCGGTGTTTAGAGTCTATAGCAAATAAGCTACTATGCAAACACTGCGAACTGGTAATAACTCAATTTAAGAATCTTATCAATAATCCGACTGACGCAATGATGATTGCAACCGACGCATACATCTGCCTCGTTAGTCTAGCCTCTAGGTTTGCCATTTTTTCTATAACTCTAGTCTCTAGATTAGCTAAATCTGCCTTAGTTGCGACATCTTTTGAGCTCGCAACATCAGCGACTGCTTCTTTTATTGCGTCATCAGTCGCACCCGGTATTTGTTTTAATAAATTATATAAGGCAATCTCGGACATCTCTATTCACTCCTTGTGTCGTGTTTTTGTATAAAGTATTATAACACTTTCGAGTGAGTTTTGAATATTTGTTCTTTTAATATCAGCAGCACAAATTATTTGCAAAAGCGCATAATTTCTCAGGTTCTAGCATGGCTTGTATTGAGATCTTTTGCGTAGCAGTCACATCTGCACATAGCTATTCCCACTCTATCGTCGCCGGTGGTTTGCTACTTAAATCGTAGCATACACGGGTGATGCCTGGCACTTCGTTGACAATGCGAGAAGCAATCTCGGCAAGCAACGCAGTGGGTAGTTCGGCACTGCTAGCAGTCATAAAATCTTCGCTTTCCACCGCTCTGAGCACCACCACCCGACCATATTGTCGGCGATCTCCCATCACGCCGACCGACTTGACTGGCAGTATCACCGCAAAGGCCTGGGCCACTTGGTCATATAAATGATGGTCGCGCAGTGCTTTGAGAAATAGTGTATCAACGCGGCGCAGTAATTGCAGAGATTCCTTGTCCAATGGTCCTAACACGCGCACTGCAAGCCCAGGTCCCGGAAATGGGTGGCGTTCAATAATCTCTTTATCCAAACCAAGGGCTGCGCCCAACTTCCGCACTTCATCCTTAAAGAAGTAAGCCAACGGCTCTAGAACCTTCAGTTTCATACGCTCAGGTAAACCGCCAACATTATGGTGTGATTTAATCAAGTGCGCACCTTCAGCCCCTGCCGACTCGATAATATCCGGATAAATGGTGCCTTGTGCCAACCAATCAATTTTGCCTATAGTTAACGCTTGTTTTTCTATAATCTCGATGAACATGCGCCCGATAATCTGCCTTTTCTGCTCTGGGTCATCGACATCTTTGAGTGCTCTTAAGAAAGCATCCTGGGCATCTACCACATATAGGTCAACGCCGAAATGACGCTCAAAAGTCTCTACCACCTGTGCGCGTTCTCCCGCTCTGAGCAAGCCGTTATCAACGAATATGCAGTGTAACTTTTTACCTATCGCCTGTTGTAATAGTAGCGCTGCGACTGACGAATCAACGCCGCCGGAGAGTGCCAGTAAAACATGCTCATCACCGACGATACGGCGAATACTGTCGACACTTCTAGCGATGATATTCGCCGGCTGCCAACTGGGCGAGCAGCGGGCAATTTTATGGATGAAGTTGTTCAATATCGCGGTACCGCAAACGGTGTGTGTGACTTCTGGGTGAAATTGCAAGCCATACCAAGACCGAGATTCGTCTGCCATTGCGGCAATTGGCGTATACTCAGTTTCGGCAATAGCTGAAAAACCGGACGGTAATCTGACGACACTGTCGCCGTGCGACATCCACACTGTGTGTTTAGCACCGCAATCAGCCTGCATGCCGTCAAATAAAGCCGAACTGCCCTGCACATCAATCAACACCGAACCAAACTCACGACTATCAACTCGCTTGGTTTTGCCACCATATTGCCGAGCCAGCCACTGCATGCCATAACAGATACCTAATGTAGGTACATTTAAGGCTTGTAAATCAAAGCCTACTTCTGGTGCGGAGTGTGAATCTACCGATTCCGGTCCGCCGGATAGAATAATTGCCCGTGGAGCAAAATCTAGCAATTGCTGGGTGGTGCTCTGCGCCGAATAGATCTCGCTATAAACACCTAGCTCGCGTACTTTGCGGGCAATGAGGCGGGTATATTGGGAGCCAAAGTTAATGATGGCAATTTTATCACCACCGACCTGCTCGCAGAGAAAAGCATGCAGTCTGCGGCGATTTTTCAGTGGTGCAGTATCAGGCATGCTTGCTGGCAGGTTTATTCAACATGGTAGTTTGATGCTTCTTTGGTGATGCTGACATCATGTACATGACTTTCACGCATACCAGCTTCAGTGATCTGTATGAATTGCACTTTTTCGTGCATCTGTGCTATCGCCGCACAACCCACATAACCCATGCCGGAGCGCAACCCACCTAATAACTGATAAACGACATCGGCAAGCCCACCACGATACGGAACCCGCCCCTCTATACCTTCTGGCACTAATTTCTCGTTGGCAATATCGGATTGCCCATAGCGATCTCTGGCACCGCGCTGCATAGCTGCTAGAGAACCCATGCCACGATACGCTTTGTAGGCACGACCTTGATACAATTCTATCTCGCCGGGGGCTTCCAGAGTGCCGGCAAAAAGGCTACCTATCATCACCACTTCAGCACCGGCTGCAATCGCTTTGCTCAAATCACCGGAGAATCGTATGCCACCATCAGCAATCAGCGGAACTTCACCTTTGACGGCTTGAGCCACTTCGTATATTGCACTGAATTGCGGCATGCCGACCCCAGCGATAACCCGCGTAGTGCATATAGAACCTGGTCCGACACCGACTTTGATCGCATCGACTCCTTTATCTAACAATGCACTAGCAGCCTCGGCAGTTGCGACATTACCAGCCATGAGCTGAGTGTCAGGAAAATCCTTTTTAATCATCGTAATGGAATCCAGCACTCTTTGCGAGTGCCCATGGGCAGTGTCAATCACGAGTATATCGGCACCGGCCTCGATAGCGGCAGCACCACGCTCTATTGCGACATCACCGATACCTATCGACGCCCCTACTCGCAATCGTCCGTCGGCATCCTTGCTGGCATTCGGAAACTGCTCGGCTTTTTGGATATCCTTTACGGTAATCATACCGCACAGTTCAAATTCATCGTTGACCACCAATACTTTTTCAATTTTATATTTGTGCAACAATCTTCGCACTTCTTTAGCATCGGCATTTTCTTTAACGGTCACCAGATTTTCCTTAGGCGTCATTATCGTTGACACCGGGTCATTGCGACGCGTCTCAAAACGCAAATCTCTGTGTGTTATGATGCCGACCAATTGCCGACCTTCTACCACTGGTACCCCAGAGATCTGATGCCTGCGAGTCAGGTCTATGACCGCTTTAATAGAAGTGTTGGGAGATACCGTTATTGGGTCGCGGATAACCCCGCTTTCAAATTTCTTAACTTGGCGTATCTGCGCAACTTGTTCGGTTAACGGCATATTTTTGTGAATAAACCCTAAACCACCTAATTGCGCAAGGGCAATCGCTAAATCAGCTTCGGTTACAGTATCCATCGCAGCCGATACTAAAGGAATACTCAAGCTAAGCCCACGGCTCAACTGCGCTTTCAAGTCGACTTGCGAGGGTAGCACCTTTGAATAGGCAGGGACCAACAGTACATCGTCGAAGGTCAACGCTTGTTTTATATTATTCATCATTCTTTACAAACCCCAGACTCGTATATACTAGATGGCAAATTGTAGCATAAATATACCATTGATAACTCATGCAACCTGAAATTGAACAAAAATATATCTACACGGTCACCAATCTAAACCACGAAATTAGAGAAATTTTACGGCAAAGTTTTACCTCCATATGGGTAGAAGGAGAAATATCCAACCTGATGCGGGCCGCGTCGGGGCATCTTTACTTTACTATCAAAGACCACAATAGCCAGATTCGCTGTGCTATGTTTCGCCGTGATAACAGACAACTGAAGTTTGAATTGGAGAATGGGATGCTGGTGCAACTGCAAGCATATCCTGAGTTATACGAACAACGCGGCGAACTGCAACTGATTGTAAAGTGCGTCGAACACGCTGGCGACGGCAAACTACAATTGGAATTTGAACGCTTAAAAGCAAAGCTCCATAAGGAAGGCTTGTTTGATGCCGCCTTGAAAAAAGAAATACCACGCTATCCGTTGACAGTCGGGGTCATCACTTCAGAGAAAGGGGCAGCGTTAAGAGATGTTATCTCAGTATTGGCTAAACGTTTCCCATTAATTGAGCTAATCGTCTATCCAACGCTGGTGCAAGGCGCCCAAGCGGCTGTTGATATCCGCCGCGCATTGGAGACTGCCGAGCAGCACTGCGAAGTTGAAGTCTTGCTGTTGGTACGCGGTGGTGGTTCTATAGAAGACTTGTGGGCTTTTAACGATGAAGCACTGGCCCGCGCTATCGTTGCCTGCAGGCTACCGATAGTCAGCGGTATCGGGCATGAAATAGATTTCACCATTGCCGACTTTGTCTGCGATAACCGTGCACCGACACCGTCGGCAGCCGCCGAATACATCAGCCCTGATAAAGACGAACTGATGCAAGAACTCAATACCATCGCTAAAGCTTTGCGCACTGAGATAACACGCACACTCAAACAGAAATCGGAATACATCACGCTACTGGAAACTAAACTCGCTAAATCCCATCCGAAGCATCAACTACAAAATCGTGCACAACAACTTGACGAGATACATCATCGCTTAACCGCAGCGATAAAAAACTATCTGTATAGTCATCAGCAACAACTGCAGAATTATCATAATTTATTGCTGAGTAACACCCCGCTAAAACACATAGCGCAGTGTTCGGATAAATTGCAGCTGCATAGCAAAGCATTACACAATGCATCGCAGAGTGCACTTGAACAAAGCAAACACAACTTGGAACTTATCGCCAGTAAACTTAGAACTTTGAGTCCTATGACCACATTGGAGCGAGGCTACGCAGTCGTTAGCGACCAATCAAATCGTTTATTGCGCTCAGTCAAACAAGTAAAAGCAAAACAGACGATTAACATCCGCGTCGCTGACGGCAAGTTTCTCGCTAGAGTATCTAATACAAAGGATTAGTGCACAAAAGATTGACCACAAAGTTGACTATGATTTGCACCTAAGTATCAGAAAACAAAATAACCGTTCGGTTACACTGATACCGACAGTGTAGATAATGCGCTTAGGTATCCGACCAGCCTAGCTGCGCATACAAACCGTTGATATCCCATACCCCTTCTACCAATGCTAACAGCGAACCTTCGACCTTCATAAAATCACAGCCCAAAAGCACTATCTTTTTACCAGTAGCCGGTTTATCCATCAACGGGCCGTTATGCGTACCCAGTATTATCCATGGGGCTGCAATCATTCCGTTGCTCGCCTCAGCACTACTGATCAGCTCGACCGACATATCTGGGAAAGCTGTAAATAACGCATCCGCATACTCGGCTATTGCCGCTCCGGTCAGTTTGCCGCCGGTCGCCGGATCCGAGTAGCTACCGCCTTCGGCATAGGTTGTTAAAATGGTATCGCTATCGTGTTGATGCCAGGCATCAAAGTATTTTTTAATAATCTCGTTGGCCATCGTCATATGCCTCCCACTATAACCGTTGATTTAGAGTTAATTAGATAGGGTTAATTATATAACGAACAGACATCTCCTCCGTGCCTTCATTTTAGTTTTTTGGCTTGTAAAGGAAATCAAAAAAACAGCAAACTAAACGATACGAGTGCTAAAAGAACCTAGTTGGCATGGATATTCGCCTGCAATTTCAATTTAGACAGAGCAACGGCATTTTGACAGCAAACCTTAGCGTTTGCCCCTACAAAGCGAAAGACTGCTCGAGCAAATCTAAATCAATCCCACCAGCGTGAAAAGTTTTACCACTGGGTAAGTGGCTGACGGCAACTTGTGCAGGGCTAAATAGCATGGGGTCGATTTTGAAAAAGTCGTAATTGTAGTCTTTGAATACTTCGGCAAAAGGTTTGCCATAATCACTAGAAGTACTGCTGGGTAGTCTTTGCGCTAGAGATTGTGCAGCAGCCATCTCACCGTTAACGAACAAATGTACGCGCCCGGCAAATAAAATGGCGTCGTTGGTACGCCCCATGCCAGTGATAAAGTCAGCGGCTGGTGGCGAAAAAGGTGCGCTTGCCGAACCATCAACGATATCTGCCAGATCAAACTTTAGCTCGTGTGTTTTATGCAGTGCAACCTCTAAAACTCTGGCAACGACTTGCATGGAACCTGCCAAGCTACAGGTAGGCGTTAGAATAACGGTTAAATTACCAGCCTCTACACCACACTGCTGCGCTATCTTATCCAATAGCGGTAGCGGTGGATAACTATCTACTTCCAAGACGATGACGGTATATTCGGATTTATCTTCATAAGCGAGTTCTTTGAATAAAGGTTCGCGCCGCGACAATGCGCGCGCCGGACCAGAACCTAACGCATGAAACTTTTGCTTTGCTTCTTCGTGTGCCAAACTCCAGCCAGCATATTGCGATGCTAAACACGCAAGCACTGGATTAACCGTACTCACATGTATAGTCAACGGCCAATTCGGCGCAATACCATCATGCGTGAGCCTAACACTGCCGAGACCACCTAGGCAAATCTCGGCGATCAATCGCCCGGCTTCCAAACAGCCTGGTGTTTTGATACCGGCATCGACAATGCGAGTGCCGTTATCGGCTTGCGAAACCGAAATGCCGAGCTGCCCTGCTCGCTCGCATAGCTGGGTCACGAGAGGATTGCAGAGTAAGTTGATACTTAGGTTGGAGGAAGACATCATCTAGCCTGTTGGTAGTCGGGTATAGTTTGCAATGCACTCATACGGTTTTGCAATGCACAGATCTGTGCTTGCAATATAGTCAGCACATCGGCAGCATCGGCGGCTTGTGCATGCAGTGTACAAATTGGCGTGTTTTTTTCAATGCGATAGCCTTGCGGCTGTGCCACCGGCACATCAGTGGCTTCATCGGGCCAATCAAAATCAGCTGGCAAGTGCATGCGCTGGTCTGCATAGAGAATTGCAAAGCCGCGTATTTCAGGTGCTATTCGTTCTGGTTGCGCTAATCCTTCGCCACGACATGCACTGATATGCGCGTGCAGTAAACCAGTGGGATAATCGCTATCGTATAGTATCATCGTCGCACTTGGGCGCGGATTTAGTTCCAAAAAATACAACTTTTCACCATCGTATAGATAATCTATGTTATTCAAACCTCTGAGCCCTAAAGTCTCAGCATAGCCACCGGCCTGGGTGATACACGATTCGTCCAAATCGTGTGAGCTAATTGCACCACCGAAGCAAAAAGGATGTGCTGCATCGTGCTTGGCATGCCATTGTGTGCTAAAACCGACGGTCTCAATTCGTCTACCGTCGGCTATGAATAGATGCGAGATGCTGGCGAACGGCAGATAGCTCTGACGATAATAATCATCGCTTTTAGGAGCTGATTGATCATCGCTATAAATGTGCAGACCGCCGTTGCCAGTAGTAGATTTATACAGGTAAGGTGGTCGATCATCGGGCATAGCCGCTAACTTATCTGACCCAAAATGACAGGTGAGGCGCTCAGCAGAACTATAGCGTGTGCGCGCATTGCCTAGCCATTGTAGACCACTTTGTGCAATCGCATCGGAAGCAGCACTGCAACCTTCAATGCCTGAACCGACTATGACCGCACTCAGCGTCTCAGCGTAGCGTTCGGTAGTGTTTTTTATCGCCTTGGCAAGTTCGGCATCGTCCAACCGGCCATCGGCGCACAAGCTAACCCGTTCGGCGTATCGTGCGTGTTGCATTACTTCGCGATCACAGAAACCATCTATAACTGCAGCGGTATATCCACCGCGCCTTGCCGATTCAAGTAGCACTCGTACACTCGTCGCTATCAATAATAATTCAGGCTCTTTTTTCGTCAATATACCGTTGTGCTGCCGCGCACGCATGTTCATAATCAAGATAGACTGGTTTATCCGATTGGTGCATCTCTTTCAATAAACGATGTTGAGCTTGATATTTGATATTGCCGATTGCCAGTGCACCGATACCCACCGCAGAAGATTGACCATCTGACAACGGTTGGCCGTCGTCCATTACATCCAAGCCGTGGATACCGGAGGGCGGCACTGCATTGACATCGGCAGCCACCTTGAGTGTACTGGCCACGCCGATTTCATCGGCATTGATCATCTGTATACCAGCCGCTGCGGTCGCCAAAATGACCTGCGTTTGTGCCAACAGCGTTTGTTTTTCATCGTTCCCTGCCGGCTGTAACTGCTCGGCGTTTTGCTTGCACAATTTGCGGCAATTTTCGACAATTGTCTCGGCTTTGGCGCGCTGGCGACTCATCAATGTTACCTGCGCACCCAACTCAGTCGCTAGTATTGCCGCAACCATACCGACCGGACCGGTACCGCCCAATACCATCACCCGACAATCCGACCAATCACTTTGATGCATTTGCTTGAGTTTATCGCCAACTGCTCCGATCATACCGGCAGCAGTGGTGAACGCACCACTAGGATCAGCCATCACAGATATTTCAAAAGGCGGTACCATCGCTTGCTGTGCCGTTTCTAACATTTGTAAAGCAAGCGTCATATCGCGACCGCCAATAAATAATCCAGTGCGCTTCGCACCCGATGGACCACGAGAAAAAATCGCATCTTGCACCAGTGCTTGTATGTCTGAGAGTTCCAGCGCAGTATACGGAATAACCGCATCCCATCCTGCGTCCATAGCCATATTGACATCAAAGGGGCTGAGATTAGGAGCCGAAGTTAACATGTGTAATATATAGGGTTTTTCCATTTGTTTATTCCTTTAGTTTAATGTTAGTTGCTATGACCTTCGCGGTGATCAATGCACAGTGGCAATGTCCACTACCGATTTTTACGGATAAGGTTTATGCGTTATACAAAGATTTATCATAGCTGTTATTCTCTAATATTCTACGACCATTTTACCAGTAGCATTGCATTTGAAAATAATTTATTTCTCCTACTTATCAATGCACAGCATGAGAGATGTCAATCAGCGACCATCACCATCCCTTGATTATCTCCTGAGACAATCGAAAATCCTATCGTTTCAGCCGGTTCAGAAATCGCTGCATCGAGCTGACGAGTAGCGTGCATATAGTCTATCAATTTCGCTTTTAACTGCTCGGCTTGTGATTGATTTTCCATTATCGCAAAAACAGTCGGTCCCCACGAGGTCTGCCCGACGCCTTTTATGCCCTGCTGGCTCAAATATTCCAATAGTCCTTCGCTATTGATTGTTGTTACTTCTTGTTTTTCCACCGATGAGAAATAATCTTTCATCGTGTTTTGCAGTTTATGCACAGCTTGGCTAAAACTCGCAAAATCTTGTTCTATCACCGACGGCATGAGTTTCATCAACACTGTACGGCTCAATGCACCGGCACACGATTTAGAGAATTGCGGCAACTGCTTAAATGCGTATCGCTCGTTCTCACCATGCAAGCCATCCTGCCCTTTGCGAGTAATCAACAAAATGCGCCAGCGGTCGGGGAAAGGATGACGAAAAATCAATGTCGGCATACCACCCGCTTTAACTCCGGCATCGACCAACAAACCACCTTGCCCGAATGCATGAATCCCGATGCCTGAACGACGCCCGCGCCCTAGATGCATGGCTATCTCACTATCCGCTATATCAAGGTTATGTAACTTAGCCAAACCTTGCCCGATGGCTAGCGCAGTTTGTGTACCAGAACCCAGACCTTTATGGGCCGGAATGGTCTGCTGCACACGAATGTTACAATGGCTTCGGGTGTGGTACTGATTGTCGAAAGCCTTCACTAAATACGCAATACGCGTATTATCTGCACCCTCGACAGTCAATGTTTCGGCGGGCATTATTTGAAATTCCAAGCGCGGCGTAGCCAGTGCCAATCCAACACTACCGAACCTACGCCCAGTACCGCCGTGCAAATCTATAAAACCTAAATGCAACCTCGACGGTGTGCTAATAGTAATTTTTTTGTCGGAAATAATTGTGCAATTCCTTATTTAGGCGGTGAAAAATAGTCGGTTATTTTCTATCAGTTTGGTCTTTAATCCTACTAAAATTGCTAGTGATTACCGTTGTTTCTAGCGCTTTTTAACACCCGGTACTGGTTAACATCAGGCAACATTGGCGGTGGCTTTTTTTATTGCGCATTAAAAACTAAATGCAGGCTAACCGGAATAACCGTCGGTATTTGCATTAAGCCAACGAGTGCTTTGAGTTTGGCAAAGCCCTCTAGCATACCGTAGGCATTGGCATCGACCAGCACTGGTGTGACGGTTTGTATGCGTAGTGTGTCTGGGTTGATACGCTCGATGATCAGCTCAGCTTGCACACTATGGCTTTGGCCACGCATCGCAAGCATGGCAGTCGTTTGTAGGCGCTGATAAGTAATTTGTTCAATATCGTCAATGGTCGCAGTTACCACTGCATATGGGTATTGCTGAGTCAAGAAAACATGCTCGGCAACCCGTTCGTCGCGTATCGCTACCTTGGTATCTAGACTACTCAGATCTATTGTCAGTTCTAATTGTGAGTCTTTTATGCTAGCAGAGAATTTATGAAATAGATTGCTCTCAAATATCATTGAAGTATCAATGGTCGCTTGCTTGGAAGACAGATAGGTAATTGCCGAGCGTTCGCTATCGAGCTGCCAGTCGGCTGCATAAGCAGGCAGAAAAAACCAGGCTATTAAGCCAATAATCAATAAATATCTTAAGTGCTTCATATTTGTGCTCGCTTGATATGGCAATTATACAGTTATCTCCGCACTCGGCGTATTCGTTTCTACCCAATGGGTGCTTTGATCAGCCAGTATCTCTTTTTTCCAGAAAGGTGCTTTCGATTTCAGCTGCTCTACTAAATAATGGTTGGCTGCTATCGCATCGCGACGATGCGCAGCCCACACTGCGACGACGACAATCGTATCGCCGGGATATATCGTGCCAATGCGATGTACGATGCGAATGTTGTTGATTGAATAACGGTTATACATTTTAACCATTTGCGCAACTATATATTTTTGCGTCATCTGCGGATAATGCTCAAGTAACATGCTCTGCACTTTTTTATCTTGATTAAAATCGCGCATCGTACCTACAAACAGGGACAAAGCACCGGTTTTTTCTATCGCCAAATCCGCTTGATATGCTCTTATTTTGTCAAAAGCATCAAATGGTTGTTCTAAAATTTCAACTTGCTTATGCAGTTGTTTGTTTATATCATTAGCGGTATCGCAAACCATAATACCTCCGTTTTAGGGATGCGTATAGTATAACACTAGAACTATTGCACAGGCACAGACAAATCATGAGTGAAAAACGCAACTTTATTCCGTTAAATATTACCTTACTGACGATCTCTGACTCGCGTGTGCTTGCCGATGATCGCTCTGGAAACATACTTGAAAAACGCATAAGCGATAAAGGGCATAAAATATACGATCGGCATATTGTTAAAGACGATATCTACGCAATTCGCGCAGTAGTCTCACAATGGATTGCCGATCAACAAGTCGACGCTATTATCAGTAGCGGCGGCACTGGTGTAACCGGGCGAGACGGCACACCAGAAGCAATCTGCGTATTGTTTGACAAAGAAATTGACGGATTCGGCGAGACCTTCAGAGCTATATCGTACGATAAAATCGGAAGTTCTACCTTACAATCACGCGCGGTCGCCGGTGTTGCAAATGCAACCTATATATTCTGTCTACCAGGCTCACCGTCGGCCTGCGCTGAGGCTTGGGATGATATTATCGATCATCAGCTTGATTATAGAACTCGCCCGTGCAACTTGGTTGAACTCATACCGAGACTCAAAGAAAAATAATCAATCAATACCGCACAAGTATGATAGCTGTTGATAAATTATGTTATGCTTGTGCAGAGTTGGTCGGACAGTCGCTGTGCAATCGCATAGAGGAAAGTCCGGGCTCCGCAGGGCAAGGTGCCAGGTAACGCCTGGAGGGTGTGAGCCCATGGCAAGTGCCACAGAAAAAATACCGCCTCACTTAGAGGTAAGGGTGAAAAGGCGTGGTAAGAGCACACCGCATCAATGGTAACATTGGTGGCATGGTAAACCCCACCTGGAGCAAGGTTAAATAGGAGAGCATTGAGCATTGCCCGTGCTAGTCTCTCGGGTAAACCGCAAGAGGTATATGGCAACATATATCCCAGATGGATGACTGTCTAAACAGAACCCGGCTTATAGACCAACTCACCCCTAGTTCTATTCAGCACATTTTGTCAATACCATATGTCAGGATGAGTGGTGCCGAGGAGAGGACTTGAACCCCCAACCTTCGCATTACAAGTGCGCTGCACTACCATTGTGCTACCCCGGCATTGGATAAGCTCTAATCAGGTTGACTATATTCTACTGTAACATTCTCGATGCCTGGGATGCTTTTTATGTTGGTGAATAGTCGTTCACAAGGTTCCACTTTGTACGACTCAGATAGCATCATACGAGTCTCTGCATTGGCATTGCGAAATAATATATATACTTTACAACCGTTGGAGGATTTGATGAACGGCTGTAGTGTGTTAGTTAATTTGTCAATCAAACTATCGCCTTGTTGTGCACCATCCAAACCGCCAACATCCCATACAATATTGAGATTTTTAGCAAAGAATTTTTGCGCTTCCGCAACCGTCATTATCATTGACGCTCGCCAACGATCATTGTTGTTCTGAATATCGTAAACCGTTCGATATGCACTGACGACGACAACGCCTTCATAAGAAAGCTGGCTTTCACACTTTTTATAATCGCTATCAAAAAGGGCTAGATCAAGTTTATCAGTGCCGTCATCCAGGGTGAAAAATGCTGCAGTCTTTCCGCTAGATGTTGGTGCTTCATCAGCCTCCTGTTTCTTCTGTTGTGATGGCTTGCGGTACATAATCCTGCGCCTAATTTTAGTGATGATACCGGCCAGCCAAGCCGACTCCTTCTCTGCAGTTTTCAAGGTTCTAGTAGAACGCATAAACTCACACAGGTTCTTGTAGTCAACGATGCTTTGAAGCGCGTCTCTATATAGGTGCATCGGATGGTCGGTTAAATAAAATCCTAAGCTATTTTTCTCCAGCGTTAAAAGCTCTTCGCGATGTAACGCGTCAGTATGGCTGGGTAGCGGTTGCGCGCTAGCTTGCTCGACAATTTCATCACCGAATAGACTAGTTTGACCGCTTTTGTAATCTCGTGCAGCTTGTTCCGCTAACGCATAAACACTCTCTAACGATTGTAATGCCAAGCCTCTATCTGCTTCTATATTGTCGAAAGCACCGGCGGTTATCAGTGCTTCAATCATATTACTTCTAACCTTCCCTACTAAGCGAGTACAAAAATCAGTCAGCGATTTATAAGGTCCGTTGGTGTCACGCTCCTGAGTAATAATTTCAATTATCTCGTGACCTACTTGGCGTATCGCACCTAAACCATAAATTATCTTGCCACGCTCAATTTCGTTGAACTCGTAGTTGGATTGATTGATATCAGGGGGTATTATTATTAATTTCAAACGGCGACATTCGTCCAACGCACCAATAATTTTATCAGTATCCGAGATTTCCGAAGTCAATACTGCAGCCATAAAAGCACCGCTATGGTTACTCTTAAGCCAAGCAGTCTGGTAAGCGATGAGTGCATAAGCAACCGAATGTGCTTTGTTGAAACCGTAGCCAGCAAAATGCTCTATCAAATCAAAAAGTGTCGTTGCCGTATCATTATCAACACCATTTTTCATCGCACCGGCAATGAAATTTTCCCGCTGGTTAGCCATTTCGCTGGCAATTTTCTTCCCCATTGCGCGACGCAGGATATCGGCTGAACCCAGAGTATAACTGCATAGCACCTGCGCAATCTGCATCACTTGTTCTTGGTACAAGATAATGCCATAGGTCTCATTTAGTATCGGCTTTAATGATGGATGTTGATAGGTAAACTTTTTGCCGTGTTTACGGCTCACATATTCGTCGTCCATGCCTGCTTTTAAGGGACCTGGGCGATATAGTGCAACGAGTGCGACGATATCTTCAAATCTATCGGGTTTCAGTTTTCTGATTAAACGGCGCATACCGTCCGATTCTAGTTGAAATAGCGCAGTTGTATCTGCGTGCTGTAATAAGCGATAGGTTTTAGCATCATCCAGCGGTATTTGTGCAATTTCAGATATCGAATCGTCGTAGCGTTTAATATTCGCCCAGGTCTTATGAATAATAGTCAGAGTCTTAAGCCCAAGAAAATCAAACTTAACCAGACCGACTTTTTCTATATCCTTCATATCAAGATGTGTGGCTGCATTTTGACTCTCAGTATCCTTATACAGCGCGGTATAGTCGGTCAAAGGTTTGGGTGCAATGACTATACCTCCGGCGTGCTGGCTGGCATTGCGCACTAAACCTTCTATATCCAATGCGCTATCAAGTATCCTTTTGACTTTGTCTTCGTTGTTATAACGATCTTTTAACTCGGTAGATTCTGCAAGGGCTTCGCGTAATTTGATATTCAAACGCGACGGTATCAGTTTGACTATCTCGTCGCCTAGTGTATAGGAATAACTCAGTACGCGGGTGACATCACGCACAGCTGCTTTCGCAGCCAAACTACCAAAAGTAATAATCTGGCTTACATTATCGCTACCATAGCGGTCGATAACATACTGTATAACTCGATCTCGCCCTTCGATACAAAAATCAACATCAAAATCAGGCAAGGACATACGCTCTGGATTGAGAAATCGTTCAAAAAATAAACCATATTGCAAAGGATCAATCTCAGTAATGCCTAAGCTATAGGCGACCAAGGACCCCGCACCAGAACCGCGTCCAGGACCGACCGGAATACCTTCATTTTTAGCCCACATAATAAAGTCAGCAACGATTAAAAAGTAACCTTCATAATCCATCTGGCAAATTATCTTTAATTCTTCCTCCAAACGCTCGGTGTAGTCCTGCGCATCCAAATCCGTCCTGGCGCTTAAGTAATTCTTTAATCCAGCCCTAGCATCTAATCTTAGCTTGTCCTCGGCGCTGCTACCTGCGGCAATAGGAAACAACGGCATGTGGGTTTGCTTTAGTTGCAGTTCGACCGTGCACCGTTGCGCTATTTCTACGCTATTGCGGATGGCACTGGGTATATCCTTAAACAACGCTGCCATCTCATCTCCACTCTTAAGATATTGCTCTTGGCTATAGATGCCTTGTCGTCGGCGTTCGTCGTTTAAGGTGCGACCCTGGGCAATACAAACTTTAATTTCATGCGCATCAAAATCCTTCTTTTCTAGAAAGCACACATCATTACTGGCAACTACTGGTAGTGATGTATACTTGGCAAGACAAATCGCTTTTGCTATATAGTGTTGCTCGTTGTCGCGTTGGGTATGCTGAAGTTCTATATAAAAACGTTCCTTAAATACCGAAGCCCAGTATCCAATCAACTTATCAACTTGTGATGTGTCGTTGCATAACAGTGCTTGTCCAAGGCTACCGCGTAATGCTGCGGAAAGTATTAACAACCCTTCGTTATACTGCTCTAAATCGTCTCGCCCAACCAACGGCTGCTCACCGTCGTAGCCTTTCAAATAAGCCAATGAAACCAAGTGAATTAAATTATGATAACCTTTTTCATTAAGGCATAAAACTACGCATTGATCGACAGATGGTGAAAGTGCATCAGGGCGTATCGATAATTCACAACCTATAATTGGCTTGATGCCACAAGCTATCGCTTCGGTGTAGAACTTGACAGTCGCAAAGAGATTATTTACATCACTTATCGCAATAGCTGAAAATCGTAAATCCTTCGCTTTTGCAAAAAGAGCAGGTATACGTAATACGCTATCTTTGATTGAATACTCGCTATGCAGATGCAAATGTACGAACGGGTTCATTGGCTTCTCTAAGGCAACTGTGAGTGATGATGCTCGTTTATTTGCTCTGCAGATGGCCGCTGTGCAACCACCTCGCGCACTTTGCGCCAACTCACTCTGTGTAGTGGACAGCTTCCGTAATTTGCCAATGCTGCAATATGTTTACGGGTCGCATAGCCTTTATGCTCAGCTAGGTGATATAGCGGATACTTATCAGACCATAAACGCATTTGTGCATCTCGCGTTGTCTTAGCCAAAATAGAAGCTGCAGCAATAGACATCACCCTATTATCACCATTGATCACCGCATGACATCGTATGGTGCTTGATGGACAACGATTACCGTCAATCAATAGTCGTTGCGGTTTAATTTTGAGACTCTCAATAGCTCTCTGCATCGCTAGTAATGTTGCATTCAGTATATTCAATCTGTCGATCTCTTCATTTTCAGCACTGCCAATAGACCAAGCTAAAGCGGTCTTTTTTATCTGGGCAGCCAGATAATCTCGCCGACTTTCCGATAGTTTCTTCGAGTCGACACAGCCTTTAACAGGAGACTGTGCATCTAAAATAACCACCGCAGCAACGACCGGCCCTGCTAAAGCACCGCGCCCTGCCTCGTCAACACCACCGATATATCTTTCGCTGAAATCAGGTAGTGCTTGATTTCTTAAAATAACTGATGCGCAACTCATATTTTATTTCTTATCTATAATTTATCGAAAAGCGTAGGACATTCTAAAATAGAATCGATCAATAGCTTATTATATAACTATGCAAATAATACAAACACCGCTGTTCTATTTACGGTATAGGCGGACAATCTCAGATTAACGACTCAATAAATAATTTATGCCTAAACAAGACCTTATGAAAACTGATGCTCGAAAAAAAATTATGTTCGTCTCTGGTGAAGCGTCAGGAGATAAACACGCGGCAAAATTAATTGAACGGTTGCAAAAGGATGAGCATATAGAATGTTATGGCATGGGTATGCAAAAGATGAAGCAAGCCGGGATGCACTTATTGGTCAACGCAGAACCGCTGGCGGTCATCGGTATCGTCGAGATTTTAACGCATTATCCGGCGTTGCGCAGCGCTTTCCGAACCCTCAAACAAGCACTGATTGACAACCCACCCGATTTATTGGTGCTAGTAGATTATCCTGAATTCAATCTGAAGCTGGCGCGCATCGCATCTAAACACAATATTAAAATACTCTACTACATCAGCCCTCAACTATGGGCATGGCGCCAATACCGAATTAAAAAAATAAAGCGATATATCAATCATATGGCAGTAATATTTCCTTTTGAAAAGAGATTTTATCAACAGCACAAAGTGCCGGTAAGTTATGTCGGTCACCCGCTGATTGAAGACCTAAAAGAATGGGAAGCGCACAACCCTGAACCTATAAACAATCAAGGAAAAAACAAAACTGTGCTGTTGCTACCCGGTAGCAGAAAGGGAGAAATCAAACGCTTATTACCTCTGTTGATAAAAACAGCAATGATTATGCAACAACGACTCAATGATGATATTCATTTTCGCTTGCTGGTCGCACCCGATATAGATATCAATCTCTACCGTAGATATCTAAACAACCATAGATTAGATTGTGACTTAAGTAATCAGCATACTTATAGTGAAATGAAAAATGCAGACCTGGCAATTAGCGCAACCGGCACCGCAACCTTGCAACTTGCACTATGCGGAACCCCGCATATCGCAACACATAAACTTGCACCGCTCAGTTACTGGCTGCTGAGATGGTTTATCAAAATACGCTATGCGAGTATGCCGAATATTATTGCTGACCGCCCCCTAGTAGCCGAATATTTACAAAACGATGCGACACCTGAGAATTTATCCAATCACGCTTGTAAACTACTCAACGATTCCGAAATGCGCAGAACTATGGCGAGAGAATTGCTCGCACTACGCAATAGCTTCGGCAATGCATCGGCAGCTAAAACTACTTGCGAGCTGATATACAAGCTGATAGATTAGGACACCCTACTGGCATCTATACCAGGCAGATTATCGATACGGTTATGGCCGGCGGTGTGAACTTGTTGGAAATCTCTGCAGTGTACTAGATGCGTGATACGAAAGGCAAAAAGTAGTCTCCATTATTCGGTCGGGGTGATATGTAAAGTGCGCGTCGGGAAAGCTATCTCTGCACCCTGCGCTTCTATAATTTTGCTTATCTTAAGTAGTATATCTTGTTTGGTCGCTTGATAAGGAGCCAGATCTTTATTTTTGGTAAATCCATAAATTTTGATATTGACCGATGAATCGCTGAATTCATTGAGACTGACGACTAAACCTTCTTGTTCGTCTATCTCACTGTGCTCAATCATCATCTGTTCAATCTGCTGCGCTATAACCGGGACTTTGGCGATATCATCGTAGCGCACTCCGATGGTTTCATTGAAGCGGCGATGAGACATGCGCGAGGGATTCTCGAGGATAATACTGGTAAACATTGAGTTCGGTACATAAAGAGGACATCTGTCAAAAGTGCGGATTTGTGTTAGCCGCCAACCTATACTCACTACGGTGCCTTCTATATCGCGATCCGACGAGCGTATCCAGTCGCCTTCTTGAAAAGGACGATCCAGATAAATCATCAAACCACCGAAGAAATTGGCAAGCATATCTTTAGCAGCCAGACCGACGATCAACCCACCGACACCACCGAACGCTAAAACGCCTGAGATGTTATAACCTAGGGTCTGCATCGTTAGCAATATCGCAGTGATAATTGTCGCAATACGCAATAATTTATTGACCGCCCGCATACTCGTAGCATCTAAGAGTTTTCCTTGGTATCCTTGAGTGGCGATATGGCGATCAATGCTGTTGAGTAATCTGACAGCAAACCAAGCCAAAGCGTAAATAATAGATAGTGTGCTGACTTTGGAGACCAAATGTAATTCGTGTAGAGTATCCCAAATAAACTCGGCTATGTAGCTAAGGCCAACAACCCAGATCAATAATCTTAACGGTGGCTTGATACTGTTGAGTATGATTTCATCCCATACTGTTTTTGTAGTATCAGCCTTTTTGATAAGCATGATCACTAACAAATTAACCAACCAGTTAAATAAAAGCAGAATAAAAACAGAGCTAAATATAATGACTACTGTCCATATTTCCGAACCGGTGTCGGGGAACATGGCTTGTAGTTGTTTTAAGTAAGTTTTTATATCCATTATTTAGTGCTTATTGACCGATTGGCTATTAAATTTTTCAACTGCAGAGACTGCGGTCAAGTAATGTTTAGTTGCCAGTGGGACTCTATTATGTATGTGGGTATCTATTATAGCTAAGTGTTGCGAACTTAGGCGATTGTAATGTTCTATCTCGGCATCGCTAAAATCAGCTAATAATTGCTCTAGCGACGACACGCTGGGGTGGCAAAACATGAGTAAATCACACCCTGCATCAAGCGCTTGCTTGAGTAGGGTTGGATGAACATCGCCGCAACCGACCATTTCCAACGCATCCGTGCAGACCAGTCCGTTAAAATCTAGCTGCTCTCGTAATATACTCTTTATCCAATACTCGGATAGACTTGCCGGTTGATCGGAGACCGCGCTATAAATGACATGCGACAACATAACAACATCTAAAAATGCATTTTTAATCAGCCTAGTATAAGGATATAAGTCGTGTGCTTCTATTTCGGACATAGTCCGGTTATCAAAAACTTTATCAGTATGCGTGTCGCCAGCAACCGAACCGTGCCCAGGAAAGTGTTTGCCGCAAGCAGGCAAACCGCTGTTGTGTAAACCAGTAATCATATTGCTGGCAAGTGCAATGACTACCTCAGGGTTGCTATGAAAGGCTCGGCCACCTATGACACCACCAAAGTGTGCCATATCCAGCACCGGTGTATAACTCAAATCTATATTTATGTCACGCATCTCAGCACCTATCACTACACCGTAAGCATAAGCTAGTTTTGTTGACGCTTCTATATCTTTATCGTAATAGTTGCCGATTTCAATCGGCATCGGTAGTTGAGTAAAATCCTTCTTAAGTACTTGCACCTCGCGACATTCTTGATCAACTGTCACGATCAATCCGCGTTTGATATCGTGTAGCGCGTCTATCAATTCCTTTAATTGCAGTTTATTGACATAGTTATGCTTAAATAAAATTACTCCAGCAATAGCCGGATGTTTTAACAAATCACGCTCAGCTGGCGAGATTTCTAAGCCTTTGATGCCGACGATTAAAAAGCCTGCTCTATCTACCATGTGCGTCTATGTTCTCCTCTATCATTATCATCATCCCTTCAAAGTTTAGCGTGGGGATAACCGACAGTTGATTGATTGCGCAAAAATCGCCATCATTTTTAAGCACATCAGCATTGCCGCCGGTTGCTAGCACCGAAATATCGTGCTTGAATTGATGACGCATTCTCTGCACGATAGCAATGACTGCTGCAGCCAGTGCCGATCGGCATCCAAAGGCAATCGCATCTTCGGTGTTTGTTGCCCAAAGGCGCGCTGGCTTATTGGTATCGCTAAAATAATTCAATCGTGCCGTACCTTTAGATAGAGCAAAGCGCATTAGCGCATCGCTGGGTATAATCATTCCACCTTTATGCACTCCTGCATCATTTACTAGATCTATCGTCACTGCTGTTCCACAGTCTATTACGATGCTCGCACGCTTTAGGCGATGCCAGGCAGCAATTATCACAGCTATTCTATCAATCCCTAGCTGTGTAGCATTATACTCGCTACTCAGTCCGCATAGCGGCATTTTTTTATCCAGTAAAATCGGCTTATATCCGAGATGTTGTAGAACCGCATCGGCAACTGAAGTATTAACATCCTGACTTGCAACGCTCATTATGTAACACTGGCTGGGTATTGCCGACTCACATCGCTCGACAATATTAGATACCTGATTAAGCTGATCAACAGCAAAACAACCGTGCATTTTAATGCGTCGTCCGTCAACACACGCATATTTGCACAAGCTATTGCCTATATCTATCAATAATTTGGTCATTATAAACTTTGGTCTCGGCGTAACTGTATGCTTTTATCTGCCCGTTATACTCGACGAGTAGGCGCGCTTTATGGTCGATACCTTTGGCAATAACCGATACCTTTTTCCCTTTATGCTCTATCTCGATGCTTTGGTTATACAACACATCAAATTTTGAGAACAACTCCTTGTTTTCCTTGACAATAATTGGTTTGCAAACTTTAAGCACTGCAGTTACCACTAGAGTCAGTAGCTGGGTATAAGTCGGCATCGCTATAGTAGTTTTATCCAACCCTACCCAATGTATTTTAGAGTCGTTCACCGCTTGGTTAGGCGTTGTGATATTCAAACCAATGCCCATTATCGCTATATCACCGTGTAACTCAATGAGCATACCGGCGAGCTTTGCATTTTTATAATATAAATCATTCGGCCACTTAATCCCTAAATCGCGGATACCCAGTGCTTGTAAGCTCTCGGCAAGACGCATAGCAGTTGTCAAAAGTAACCAGCCATCGTTGGTAATTTGATCGGTCACTTGCCATGAAACCGACAAATAAATGCCTGGGTGGTCGGAATGCCAAGTTTTACCATGGCGACCGCGACCGGCACTTTGAGTATAGGCAACACACAAATTAAACTTGTCTTGTGGTGGTGGTGGGCGGTATAATAGGTAGTCGTTGGTTGATGAGCATCTATCCAATAGGTAGACACCTGCCAGCAACGATGGTACGGACGATACCAAGGATTTGATTATATCGCTCGGACACCCATGTTGATTCGTGATATACATCTGAAAACTACATTATCGAACAATATGCTGGCAAGAAAATTTAACGGATATACTAACAAACTCTGGAAAAACTATGGAGAGTCATACACCATCTAATTTCATCGAACAAATTATAGAGCAAGACATCAAAATCGGCAAAAATAAAGGGCGCGTGCATACGCGCTTTCCACCTGAACCGAATGGGCATTTGCATATAGGTCATGCAAAATCGATCTGCTTGAACTTCGGCATCGCCCAAAAGTATAACGGTTATTGCAACTTGCGTTTTGACGACACCAATCCTGAAAAAGAAAGTGCGGAATATGTAGAAGCCATTAAAGACTATGTGCGCTGGCTAGGTTTTGAAAGACATATGTGCTGTTATGCGTCGGATTATTTTGGACAGTTTTATTACTATGCGATACAACTTATTGAAAAGAAACTCGCTTATGTCTGTAGCCTCAGTGCTGAAGAAATACGCCACTATAGAGGAACTTTAACCGAAGCCGGCACCGACAGTCCGTATCGTGAGCGTAGCATAAGTGAAAACTTGACTCTATTTGAAAAAATGAGAAAGGGTGTCTATGAAAAGGGTACACATGTGCTACGTGCCAAAATAGATATGAAATCGCCGAATCTCAATATGCGCGATCCAATTATTTATAGAATACAAAACGCTGAGCATAGCAGATTTAAGAAAAGATGGCATATTTATCCGACTTACGATTTTTCGCATTGCATATCCGATGCTATAGAACGCATTACCCATTCATTATGCACACTTGAGTTTGAAGACCATCGCCCACTATACGATTGGTTTTTGGATAAATTAGGAACTGCACATCCTCAACAGATTGAATTTGCACGCTTGCAGCTAAACTATACGATTAGCAGCAAACGAAAGATCAAGCTATTAATAGATAAAGGTTTAGTCGACGACTGGGACGATCCTCGCTTGATGACTCTGTCTGGTATGCGAAGACGCGGGGTTCCGCCTAAAGCGATACGTGATTTTTGTAGCTGTATCGGCTTGACTAAAAAAGATAGCTGGATCGATTTTGCACTATTTGAAAATTGTGTGCGCGACACGCTAAATAAAGTCGCACTGCGAAGAATGGCGGTGGTAAAGCCACTCAAAGTAATAATCCTTAACTATCCGGAAGGCAAAGTAGAATACCTGGATGCCGCCAATAACCCTAACGATGAGAAAGCCGGTACTCGTCCTTTAGCTTTCTCACGGGAACTCTATATAGATTATGATGATTTTAGCGAAGATCCTCCTAAGAAATTCTTTCGTCTTGCTCGCGGACGAGAAGTGCGCCTTAAATATGCCTACTACATCACTTGCGTAGATCTGGTCAAAGATAAAAATGGGAAAATTAGCGAGCTCCACTGCCGCTATGACCCACAAACTCGCGGTGGGGGTAGTGCCGATCAACGCAAAGTCAAAGGCACCATACACTGGCTAAGCGCAGCACACGCAAAAAGTGCCGAAATACGCCTCTACGATAGATTATTCAATACTGAAAACCCACTCGCTCACCAAAATATAGAAGATGCTATCAATCTAAATTCGTTAATAACAATAAAAGACGGTCTGGTCGAAGCCGATGCTTTGCAAACACCGCACGATAGTTACATACAATTTGAAAGACTAGGTTATTTTTGTGCGGATAACAAAGACTATTCAACTGAGCGACCAGTATTTAATCGCACTATCACTTTGCGTGACACTTGGGCAAAAATTAGTAGTAAATAGATCAATAGAATAAACTCAGTATCCAACTAGCAAGACATAGGCTAATCAAACTCAGTGTCTTTCCAATTACGCAATACTCCAAATACTTCAGCCTCATTGGCTAAAGCATGTCCGACATGACGCTCTGCCGCCGCTTTGACATTGGGTTGGTCAAAGCGTAAGAATGGATTGCTCTTGCACTCGTATGCTAGCTGCGAAGGTACCGTATATTTACCTGCTGTGCGCAATGCTTTGGCTTCTTTTTCGCGTGCCAACAAATCAACATTATCGGGCTCCACCCACTTTGCAAATTGGATATTATCGAGCGTATATTCGTGTGCACAGTAGATTTCGGTGTCTGGCGGCAAGGCCTTTATTTTACTTAGAGAACTGTGCATCTGACTAGCACTCCCTTCAAATAAACGACCGCAGCCACAAGCAAAGACGGTGTCGCCGCAGAATAGCCGCGGCGCTACGGAACCGACAGCTTCGCTGTAGAAAGCAATATGCGTAGCAGTATGGCCAGGAACCTCGATAACCTCAAAAGAAGCAGGCAAAAAGCTAAGCGTAAAGCTAAATCCTTCATCGACAACATAATCAACCATAGGAATGCGAGAGTCTTTGGGCGCATAAACTCGGGCTTCGGGATAATGCTTAATTAGTTCGGCTATACCGCCAATATGATCGGCATGGTGGTGGGTAATCAATATTGCCGATAGTTCAAGCGCATTCTTCTGCAGCGTTGCAATAACTGGTGTAGCATCACCAGGATCTACGATAGCCGCATTATGACCGTAGTCATTTTTTAGCAACCATAGATAATTATCAGTAAATGCTGGAATCGCTTGCACTTGCCACATAGCTTTATGCAGTGTAAGGATTGCTATTTTCTTTCTATTTGAACCGTCTTTTCGGCAACAATAGTTGATATAGCATGCTTATATATTATTTGTGAGTTACCGTTTTTCAGCAAAATAATAAACTGATCGTAAGATTCTATATGACCTTGTAATTTAATGCCGTTTACCAAATAGATTGAAACAGAAACTTTTTCTTTTCTAAGGGCATTCAAAAACGGTTCCTGTACAGTTTCTGCCTTAGCCATTATTCTCTCCTCTAATTATAATTTTTGCTTTATCTCAATTATAAGATGTGCATAATTTTTTATTTTAACACAGATTGGCTTATATCCAATTGAAAGGGAAGTATCGGCACTAGAAAGTTTTAGTCACACAATTAAAGAGCTAATGAGTAAAGGTCATCTCTTACTTAAAGTGGACACTATTGTGTATGTAGGCAGGTAGTCCAATAATACAAGGAGGGCAAACAATCAGGAGATCTAAATCTCCCTTTTTATATAATGCCCCATGAGCATCATCAAAAGATAAACACATATCCATAGTAGCCTGTTTCCATTTAATCGCTGCCGAAAGCGTTAGTATATAACCCATGCCAGACGTTGGGGTAGCTGGTTTCGGGCAAGGCTCCACAAGACGATGGTTAGAGCTAAACCTATGCCGAGGAGATTTATCCAAAGAAGGTATACCACCTATTTTAACCATGCTTATTGTTGAATCTGTCCGCGCGTATTCTGATTTCAAAGCAAGCATAAAAGCACCTCTGGCGGTAGCTAAAAAAATGGAATATACCATATATAAAGGTAGTTGTGGGTAATACTTTTTATACCTTATCAGCTTATATATACTGCTTGCATAAATGCTAAAAATATCGCTTATTGATCTTCCTCTCTTACTTATAAGATCCTTCTTAGGTTTGTGTAATATAGTATAAATAAAACCTGATACATGGCCAAACATTATGATATCGCGCAGAAATACTTGGGACTCAGCCAATATTTGTGGAAAAGTGGGTAATAGCTGGCAATCATCTTCTAATACGCAAGCTCGGGAAATGTTGTTTTTTATCATTAAATCATAGACCTTAATGTGACTCAGACTACAAGCAATAGAACCTATATCATATTTATGATGCGTTTTGAAAAAATATTCTAGCTGCTGCGCGTCTATGTCTAGCTGGTCTGCTATCGCCTCACGGTATGCTTGAGAGTGCAAATCATATTTATCTATTCCATCTATGAATTGATACTGTAAGTTAAAAGCATCAAGTTGTCTTTTCATGGAAAGCCGTCTCTCTGGTGTCCGTTTTAAGCTAATAATATAGATAGGTGGATAAGGCATTTATAGGCATTCGCAAGTCTTGCTGATAAAATCTAAATTAAATGAGGAAAGGTCATCTCTTACTTAGAGTGGACACTATAGTGTGTGTAGGTGGGTAGTGCGATAATACAAGGAGGACAAACAATAAGGAGGTCTAAATCTTCCCGGCAATATAATGCCCCATGAACTATATCAAAAGCTGCACACATATCCATAGTAGCCTGTTTCCATTTAATCGCTGCCGAACGCGTTAGCATATAACCCATGCCAGATGTTGCAGCAAATTTGTTAAGCCAAGGCTCCGTTAGACGGTGGTTAGAGCTAAACCTATGCCGAGGAGGTTTATCCAAAGAAGGTATACCACCTATTTTAACCATGCTCATTTTTGAATAGACATGGGCTCCTTTTAATTTCAAAGCAAGCATAAAAGCCTCTCTGACGATAGCAAAAAAAATGGAATATACCATATATAAAGGTAGTTGTGGGTAATACTTTTTATACCTTATCAGCTTATATATACTGCTTGCATAAATGCTGAAAATATCTCTTATTGATTTCTTTCCTCTCTTAATTATAAGATCCTTCTTGGGTTTGTGTAATATAGCATGAATAAAACCTGATACATGACCAAACATTATGATGTCGTGCAGAAATACTTGGGACTCAGCGAATATTTTTGGGAAAGTAGGTAATAGCCGACCATCATCTTCTAATACGCAAGCTCGGGAAATATTGTTTTTTATCATTAAATCATAGACCTTAATGTGACTCAGACTACAAGCAACAGCACCTAAATCAGATTTATGATGCGTTTTGAAAAAATAATCTAGCTGCTGCGCATCTATGCCTAGCTGGTCTGCTATCGCCTCACGGTATGCTTGAGAGTGCAAATCATATTTATCTATTCCATCTATGAATTGATACTGCAAGTTAAAAGCATCAAGTTG